>NZ_FUYE01000012.1:95946-181355 GCF_900167535.1 Prosthecobacter debontii | reverse complement strand
CAAGGGGTCAAGGGGTCAAGGGGTCAAGGGGTCAAGGGGTCAAGGGGTCAAGGGGTCAAGGGGTCAAGGGGTCAAGGGGTCAAGGGGTCAAGGGGCCAAGGGGTCAAGGGGTCAAGGGGCCAAGGGGTCAAGTCGGGGCAAGTCAAAACAGAAAACGGACCACCGCCTAACCAACGATGAAACTCCTCCATTAGGCCGCCTCATCGCTCTCTTTGCAGTCTGTTCCTTCCTCGCCAGTCTAGGGGCTTACCTGGAGATCTTACCGGTGGATACGCCAAGATCGGCGGTCTCCTTCTCACTGCAGTTTTGCTGAAAAAACGCCCTGCCGGTGTATCTGGAAAGCCGCCGGAGTGTGGCTTTGCGCAAGTGAAGGCATCACCCACGAGAGCAGCTCTCTGAACCGCTCTTGAGTTTTTCACCGCAATGAATTTCTCGAAACGAACCTTGGAAATTCTCTCCGACTTGAATGCGCAAGCGAGAGCGAGGGGCGTCGGGCGTGTGGGATAAAAGGTTAGGATCGACGTTTTCCAAACGAATGGAGAAGGTCTCGACGCATTCGGTGCGTCGAGAGGATGTGCAAGGCGGCGATCATACCGATAGCCATCCAAAAGCCGCCAATGCCGACTTCGAGGTCGCTGAGTTGAGATCGGGTCCATCCCAGCAGGCAGATCCACAGAGCCCCCACGACGGCGCAGAGGCAAAGGAGAAAGCAGATGAGGTCGTGGCGCCGCCGGGCCTCCATCGCCGGTGAGATGTAAACGGAGTTGTAATGATAGTTGGGAATCTGGGCGGCCTCACAAAAGGCTTCCAGCTCCGCAATGTAGGCACGGAGAATGACGATTTGGCGCTCATGCATCCTCAAGAGAGCAGTGAACACAATGATGAGCAGAGGCACCCCGTAAATCACACGCCAGAGGCCGAGATGGTGAACTGAATTCAAACTCACGACAGCGGAAGCGACCAGGGCAGTGATGGCTGTGAGAAAGATGGTGATGACATTTTGGCGCTGCGTGATGCGGGTGTTGATTTCCGCATAGGCCCCACTGTAGCGAGTGGAGGCATCGACGATGCCCTTGAGCTGAATGTCCGCTGGAGAGGGTTTGTCGGGCATGAGCGTAAAGTCGTTTGTAAGTCGATGTTAAATGAAACTAAGAAATTTCATAAAAACTCCACAGAACGGCATAATTAGAGAGTCAAATTTAATTTGCAACTCTGCCGTAAGTATAACGAGGTACGCGCAGACGGTTATGAAATGTCAGTCTGCGTTTAGAAAGGCTGCACTTGAGGAAATGACTCTGACGGCAAAGAATGATCCGCTGAAATTTGAGGCAGCAAAAACAACCGAAGGCTGCGGACCGGCCGTGGAAGAGTCTTGCGGAAGGCTCCACTTCCAGTGCAGCCCGCCTGGGGGCCCTAAGAAGGATGGGAGAAGGCGCAGAAACTGCTTGGGCAGCAAGGGCAAGATGATCCATGATCCCGGACCAGGAGGACAGCCCCTATGAACTCTGACCATTCAGACCTCATTAAAACACTGCGGACTCAACGCAAGCTGACGGTGGAGTCTGTCGAAAAGGCCGTTTCCCTGGCTCATCAGCTCAAGCATGAACAATTGTATGATTTGTTCAGGGGACAGACAAATGCCGCCTGGCGGGTGCAGCCCACTGCGCACCGCTGCAATGCAAAGGCGTTTGAAGAAGCCAGGATTCGTTTTCAACAATTCAGGCATTGGGCCCGAAATCAGACCGAGTTAGAGAACTATACCGACGACCAGCTTTGGGCCATAGCCCAGCACTATGGATTCAAGACCCATTTTCTTGATTTTTCGTTTTGCCCGGAAGTGGCGGGTTTTTTTGCCTGTGAAAGCACCAGCGGAGAAGTTGACCAGAAGGCTGCCATTTATTGTATCAACTCGAAGCAATTTCTAAGTGTCTGGAATGGCTCGGACAATCAAACGGCCACCGTTTGTCTCGACCCTGAATTAATCGTTTTTAACATCGATAATCTTTGGAGGCTTTCGGCGCAGTGCGGTTGTTTTATTTTTCTGCCTGGCAATCATGCCCATGGGCTGGCTGCCGCATATCCGGAAATGGTCCGCATAGAATTTCCATGGGTGCCCAGTCATGAAAGCCTTCCCCGGAAGAATGCCATTTACCCGTCCCAAGCGAGTCCGCTCGAGCAGCGGATAGATCAGTTTTTGCATAATGAAGTCATTGCCCAGGCAAACAACTTCTTGTCATCCATCTCCAGCGGGCCGCCCATTATACACTCCACGTACACGCCGCCGGAGGAATGGACCCGAATTTCAATCCCGGCATCAGAGGACTGGCAGTCTGCCGCCCAAGGTTGGCGGCACAGGGGACGCGCACCTTTCGAGACCAAAGACAACATACCCGTCATCGTCAATAACAAGACATCCAAGTCAAAAATGCTGTTAGCCATGCGGCAATTTTTCTCTTTGGAGTCTGTCGTGGAGCATCGTGAAAAGCAGCTTTTGTTCGAGACAGCCACCCGTATGCCCTTATTGTATGATGCGTGTGAGACTTGGGAAGACGAGGCGGCGCTGAAAATCATCCTGTGTGTCTCCCGACAGTGGGAGGGCATGAGACTTTACCCCTATTCTGATGAAGAAATTCATCGGTCAATCATGACCACTCTCTCTTTGCTCAGAATTCGGTTGGTGGAAAAGAGTTTTCGTTACCAGAAGAAATACACGGAAAAAGTGGAGTTTTGCCCGAACCCAAAAGGCGTGGGGGCAATGAGTGCCGGACGAGTGTCCAAGTCGGCTTTAAAGCGCGCCTTGAATCCCCACTTCAAAAGGGCCGTCAAACAGATGGGAGCCCATTTGCCCTATCCATTTGTCCAATGCCCTGAGGTGTGGTTGCCGGCTTTGCCGACACAGCGATTTTCATTCGCAGGCCTTCGCCAATTGCTGGTTTCTGATCTGATACCCACGCAGATCGTGGAAAGAGGAGACTTTGACGGGCAGACTTTTCCCACACGTTCGCTGTTCTTCTCACCCTTTGATTTTGCCATCTTTGGCCCCGCATGATTCCCGTCATCCGATAACGCCACTGCCCCCTTTGCGCAGAAACAAACAGCCGCCTACGTAAGACTTCAATTATGGTAGATGATACCGGACATATCTCAGAGCAGGAAAGACGCGAAGAAGGCCAGGAAAATCTGCGGCAAGAGAAACCGCCTTTGCGTCATGTAAACCGTATCGAACTGATGAAGCTCTACCGGCAGGTGCATCCTCCCGAAAGGCTGGGAGAGGCAAAACAACAGATTCCTTCTGAAAGCGAGTTGGAACTATTTGCCCTCGAGCACGGGCTGACCCTTGAAGACGTGATCGCCGCGCCGAGATCAGAGAGTCGTTCCACTCCACACAGCAAGCCTGTTCAATCCATGTCCGATGATGAGGTGCAAGAGGATCATGACTGGGTGAAGGCCGCGACCGGGGGAGACGAAGAACCTCCAGCAAACCACCCTCCTGGCTCCTCCAACCGCTCACGGATACTGGCTCGCGGCGAAGAGCTTGAAGAGGAAATGGAGCGCAGGCAGCTCGGTGATTACGCCCACCTTGCCGATGCAGGATCGACGAAGATGCCAGCCTTGGCAGCCACAGACATCGCTGAGGCTGGTGGTCCCGACTCCGTCGAAGCCAGCTCCCAGCTTCCCCAGGACGGAACCTCTGCACCACCTCCTGAGGACGGAGCTCAAGCCGCCAGTCCGCCCATGCCATCCCCAGAGGATGAAACCGAAAGACCGCAGGACGTTTTATCGAAGGAGCCGGATCAAAAACTCCTCCAGCAGATTGCCGCGCTCTGGCACCAGACAGGCATCACCCCCAGTTACGCGATTACGAATGCCCTGGAATACACCGTTTTTGCGACCCGGACAGCCCCGATAGCCGTCACTCCGTGGCAATTTCTTCTAGGCCTGATTAGAGATGGTGAACGGGCCGAATATAAATTTTCAGACCCCAATGACCTCTCACTTCAGCGGTTGCTCAGTCGCAGGCTCAGATTCCGGCAAGGCACCTTGTCCCAGCTTTGGCAGTCGTCTCTGAAGGATGCCAGGAGTTCAGGAGGTTCCCAGCACCAGCTGTCGCCGGCTTTGCGGAGAGTTTTGCAAAGAGCGGCAGAGATCAGCCGGTACTGCTCGCTAGGACAGATCTATGTGGCCGCCAGGCACTTTGTCGCAGCCTTGCTGGAGCACCTGCAGGGAGGCGCTGAAGAGGATCTCCACCCCCTGAGGCTTCAGGATCTGCAAGAATGCCTGGAGGAGCATCTGCCCTTTTACGCGTTCGAGGATATCCCGAAGAACTGGCAGCAAGTGCTGGCGGATATCCGGAAGCCAAGGCCCCGATCACCCAGGGGAACCTCCAGCATGTTCAGGCGTGAATCGAGTTCAGAGGAGCTCTGCCTGGGCATCGACGACTATTCTTCAGCGATCAAGGAGGCCTTTCAAAACGCTGCGCCTGACAACGACTTTGTCTTTGGCCTGTTCGCTCCCTGGGGCCGTGGCAAGTCCACCTTGATGAACCAAGTGGCGGAGAAGCTCTCCGGCACCCATCAGATTGTCAAATTTGGAGCGGCCAAGTATCCCAGCCGCCCGGAGGTCTGGGTGCATCTCTACCAGACCATCGCAGACGCGGCTATGGAGCCGGGCTTTTGGGCCAAGTGGCGGTTGCGCATCCGCATCGGGCTATTGCGCACAGGGTGGCGGCCGTTGTTCGTTGGCATCTTTGCAGCCAGCTTTTCAGCCTTTGTCTGGATGGGCTGGGCGGCAGGTGCGCTTCTATGGATCTTCCATGGCATCGGCCTCCTGGGCTTCCTGGTCATTGTCGGCTACCTCTACAGGTTCTTTGGCCTCGGGAAGCTGATTCATAATCTCTACGGCCACATCCCTGACCATTCTGATAAGCTAGGGCTTCAGGCCGTGATCGGCGATGATCTGGAACGTCTGCTACGGGCTTGGTTTCCTTCCCGCTCGCCGATGCCCCCCTGGTCAGACTGGAAATTTTGGGAGGGAAAATGGTGGGGACGACTGATCGGCCATTTCACTGACGATGACAGCGCCGTAGATTTTCGGCCGTGCAGATGCGGCTGGCTCGCCGCAGCCTTGTGCCTTGTTTTGCTGGCTACTGGGTGCTATCTGGGGGCCAGTTCATCGTGGCAGTGGATCAGTCGGCATCACACGCCTAATGGCACAGTCACGGTGTGGAACTGGCTCGCGCTGGTGCCGTTTGCCGGTCTCATGATTTTCGCAGTGGTGGCTGTCTACATGATCGCCCGCGGCTCCGCCGATGCCCGGCGGGCCCTCCTCATTGTGGACGACCTGGACCGTTGCGATCCCGCCCAATCGCTATCAGTCATCGAAAGCATCCGCTGGTTTCTGGACACCCCCAGCGTCAGTTCGCGGCTCCATGTGGCCATGCTGATGGAAAGGACGGCGCTGGAAGCCGCATGTAAACAGCGGGCCGAGGAAGCCAAAATGCTGCCACCAGAGGCTGCGTGGAGCGCACGCTTCCGGGCGCACCGGGAGAAGCTCTTTGTGGTCGAGCTCAGCATGCCCAGCCTGCTCCAGACGGAAGTCGAAGATCTGGTTTCCCGGGCGATCGAAAGGGAAGATCAAAACGCCAGGAAAACGGCGCTCCAAAACCAGCTGGCACGCCATATCGCCACAGCACCAAAGCCTCGAAAACACACCGTCACGGAGTCGGTGCAGGCCGCCTATACGTTTGAGGGAGAGGCCGTATCTCCACCGGTCACTCGCACGGTCACCTCCACAAAAGCGGTCAGCCCAAGTGCTGACGAGAAGGAGAAACATAGGGCCGAGGAGGCCCGGCTGAAGGAGAGCCTCGCGGCGATGAGCCCTCCCCTAACTCCGCCGCCGAAGAAAGACGAGCCGTCGGAGATCTCCCAAGTCAGCGGGTATTTCTCCCCGGCCGAAGTGGCGGCCATCAAGGCTGCATTCCGGTATGTCCCTGCCGAAGAGATTACCCCCAGGTCAGTCCGTGCGGCGATGATCAGATATCAGTTTGCCCGACGGCTATTAAGCGGGGTGGACTTGAGCCCGCAGATTTGATCGAGCGCCTGTTGAAGCAAATGTTCGATTCCTCTTTCGACATTGACACTGCCAATGGCCAAGCTTCCCAGCTCGACCGTGTCGTCGCGCAACTTGTCTGATCCAGCGTGCACCTCCCTCTCCTCTTCACGCGGACCTCCTAAAATCAGAAGCATGCTGAAATGAAAAACACCCACTTCGACAAGCTGCCTACGGAACCCGCCAATTTGGAAAACCAGATTGCTGTCCCCTGAGCGGGCCACTGAAAGCCTAGAATGGTGACACGGTTTGGGACTCAACCAACCAGGCCTCACCCAAACAAAAACGGCGCTAACGGGAGTTTTTGATCCGTTAGCGCCGTAAAGAAATGGTGGAGGCGAGGGGAGTTGAACCCCTGTCCGAATGGCCGTAAACCGCAGCTTCTACATGCTTATCTGATTTTTTAATCTCGGCGAGGGGTCTTCAATCAGCAGAATACCTCAAGCCCAGCGTCCTGTTAAATCTCGCCTTCGACCCGGTCGCCCGGTCAACTGGCCAGTCTGGTAAAGACGTCGTCAAGGCTACCAGACATTGCCTTGAGGACGTCGCGGTGCTTAGGCCGCGAGAGCGAGCTCAGAAGAGTTTGCTTTTATTGGTTTGATCCGATGATTAACGAGGCCAACGAATCATCCTCGGCATGCTACCACGATCGCAGACTACCCGTCGAAACCAGGACGCCCCCGATTCGTGTTAACGCCGATAGTATTCATCAGAACTGCGGGCGCGTCAAGACCTGACGGTAAATAGCGGGCCGAGGGGCCGGGGATAGATCCTATTCAATGGGTTGGCAGCCCTCAAGGGAGCGTATCGGCAAGGAGCCTGGGCCCTCCCTCCTGCCCCTACCCTTTTCTTCGCAGCTTCGCCGCCCTTTAAAGACGGCGGACAAAGTGTCCGCGCTCCTCTCGCCCTCGTGCGGATCTCTCCAACCAAACGGCCCTTGCTGAAACAAGGCAATGATTGGGTAGCCATCAAGGGAGCGTATCGAGAGGAGCCTGGGCCCTCCCTCCTGCCCTCACCCTTTTCTTCGCAGCTTCGCCGCCATTTAAAGACGGCGGACAAAGTGTCCGCGCTCCTCTCGCCCTCGTACGGATCCCTCCAACCAAACGGCCCTTGCTGAAACAAGGCAATGATTGAGTAGCCCTCAACGGAGCGTATCGGCAAGGAGCCTGGGCACTCCCTCCTGCCCCACCCTTTTCTTCGCAGCTTCGCCGCCCTTTAAAGACGGCGGACAAGAGTGTCCGCATGCACTTTTGGTCATTTCTTTGAAATCACCTGGTAAATGATGCCTCTTCTGATCTTTAGATTGAGATTTTATACACTGGAATTATACTGTGAAAGCGCTTCCGTTCACAACACAGCGCTTTCATCATGAGCACGGAAAAGACCTGGACCGCCACTTCCACCAAACAGCTCTACCGCCACAAATCCGGCACCTACTACGCCCGCCTCGTCGTTGAAGGAAAGCCCACGTGGCGGAGCCTTAAAACCCAAACGTTAAGCGTAGCTAAACCCGAACTGGCACGCCTCCTGGAAGACAACGCCTACCGAGACGAGTTGAGCCGCGATACCGAAGTCACCGAAAAGATGACGGGCGAGGAAGCCCTCACCCTTCGTGAAAGCCAACTCCTGAACGATCCGGCCACGAAGAAGTCCACGAAGCGTTACTGGAAGGAAATTGTCGCCTCTATCAAAAAGACTTGGCCTGCCTTCCTCACCCTGGAAATGCGCCGCGTCACCGTCGAACAGTGTGAGTCATGGGCTGGTAAGGCCTCCAAGTTGATGTCCCCCACCCGCTTCAATGGTTGCCTGCTTGTGCTGAAGTCCCTTTTCAAAATTGCCATCAAACATGGGGTGCGACGCACCAACCCGGCTCTCGCAGTGAAAAGGGCTAAGACCAGACGCAAGGATCTCTCCCACAAACTTCCCAGCCAGACCCGCTTCCGTGAATGGGTCGAAGCATTGCGGCAGCGCCGAGGCAGTAAAGCCCAGCACAAGGCCGATATGGTGGAACTGCTGGCCTACACCGGCATGCGCCTCGGTGAATCCAAATGGGTGCAGTGGAAACACTGCGATTTTGAGAGAGGTGAAATCCTTGTTCTAGGTGCTCCTGATGATGGCACCAAAAACGGACTGTTCCGACGTGTGCCCATGATTCCCGCAGCCCGTAAGCTGTTAGAGCGTTTAAAGGCTGAACACAGCCCTGCCCCCACCGATTATGTGGTTAGGGCTAAAAGTGCCAATAAATCCATGAAGAAGGCCGCTGAGGTGATTGAGATGGACGTCCTTACCCATCACGATCTGCGTCATCTTTTTGCGACAATGTGCATCGAGTCAGGCGTTGATATACCGACCGTCTCCCGCTGGCTAGGGCACCAGGACGGCGGAGTGCTGGCAATGAAGGTCTATGGACACTTACGCAACGAACACTCGATTGCGGCGGCGAGCCGCGTTTCTTTCTCTGCTTGAATATAGTGTTCTCAATCCTCCAAACGCCTGCCATTGTGAGGATTGGGAATTTGCCGTGGAAAATGAAAAGAGGCGATGCTTTCAGCGGGTAAGCTTCCCTTCACATAGAACCCAAAGCCACTGCCCATTGAGGATTCTGGATCAAGCACTCGTTCAAACATCTTTTCGAGTATAGAACCAGCCAGTTCCTTGATAAATCCATGTCCAATTCTGGTGATCGGGACATTGCATTCAATGATTGTAGCGCGTCCACGTTCCCGTAGCTTCCTTGCCGCGCCAATCGAATTAGCGATGCAAAGTAAATACTCGCTACCGTAAAGTAGATAATGTCCGCAGTAATCCACGATTTCTTCCTGTGTTAACGTAAAATACACCTTTCCCTGGTTGTGCTCTTCATAGCTGTGTTCAAAACTTGAACCCTTCAAGTGTTCTATCGCCTCCCAAACCTTTGGATTGTCTCCGAAAATCTGGACAGCCACTTCCTGCATCTTTGCCGGATCACACGCCTGTAATCCAAATTCCGTGTAAGTTTCTATGGATGTCGGACGACAGCCATGGAAAGCCGTTATGTGAGTGTAATATTCCAACAGTTTTCTGGTGAGCAACTGCGCGCTATCTGGCCTCCGGACACCATTCACTTTTCTCACCACTGAGTCGAGCCAAGAAAGATCATCGCTGACAACATAATCCGGTGGTTCTTCTTTGAATCTTGCTATTACGGCGTCGTTTAGATGATTGCCCATCAAACCCCGCACTACCCGCTCCCATTCGCGGAAATCATCCCATTTGAAAATGTTCATGCTTCTAGTTAACCGGCCCTCGTCATCCCCTCAAGAATCAAACCTTAGGGCAAGTAACGCACTGAGGCTGTGCAACGATCATTTTCAATCATTGAGGTCTTTATCTTCCTTTTTGCGCGTCATTCGTTGATACACAGCACGTCTTTTGCTGGTCGGGTCATCTGGGCGGACAGGGATTGACGATGAAGGTGTATGGGCACCTCTGGACCGAACATTCTTTGACTGCGGCGAGCCGCTTTTCTTTCTCTCCTTGAGGGCCGAGGTCCACTTCTTGGCCCCTTTGGAAGAAGGTGATTTTTTGGCAGCTCGCTTCTTTGCCGCCCGTCCGACATGAGAAGCTGCGCCACGGTAGCGTTCCACACCGTTTAAGAGCTTCTCGACTTCCGAGTGCGGAATCTGCACCTGCCCCAGCTTGGTAATGGCTTTCACCTTGCCCGCATAAAGCTGGCGGTAGGTCCAGGTGCGTTCCTTGCCAAACAACGCTGCAAACTCAGTCGGGGTGTAGGTGAGCTTTGCCATGCAGGATGAAAACTCTTCAATCGAGGTGACCATGAAACAGTTTCATGGAATTCTGTTTCATCATAATACGCGGCAAACCGCCGTTTCTCAATCTGAATCAGATCATTTCCAGGTTCTTTGCATCAGTTCACGTTCTTCCTCATCTCTGACATCAAGGTAGATGGCGGTAGTTGTAGCCTGTGAATGGCCGAACCAAAGTTGCAGAAGGTTCAAAGGAACCTTTGCCAACGCACCACGAACGCCAAAACCATGTCTTAAACCTTTCGCTGTGGCTTGAATGCCCGATATTTCGGCATCAGCCATGACGCGCTTGACGATACGCCATGCGGTTGACCGGGAGAATGTCCAAAGAGGGCCTTCCGCGTGTGATTCTACAATCGTCTGCAATGCCGAAATCAAGCTGTCTGGAACTGGAATCCGCCGGAACTCTTTTTTCGCCCGTTTCTTCAATGACCGAACGCGTAAAACGCACATGGAAAAATCAACGTCCATGGCCGTAAGAGCAAGGGCCTCTGATATCCGCATGCCGGTGAAGTAAAGTATCAGGCAGAAAGAGGCCTGATCCTGCGGCAGGCGACTGGCACAACGCCTGAACCGCTTGCCCTCAGCAAGAGTGAGATATTTGCGATGTCCTTCGCTGTCATAGGCGCTGTAGGTCCCCTGTGTCATTGTCTGCCTCCGTGAAACAGAATTCCATGAAACTGGTTCACAAATCGTTAACAGCCTGTGGTTTAACCATTTGCGCTCTGCTAATTGCCTTTTCCCCTGCCACGCAGGCTCAGAATTCCGCTCCTGCGGAATACTTGCCGTATTACAACCCTGCCACTGGCTTCAAACCAGCCCAGACCAGCCTGACGCAGGTTTTCTTGCAAGTGGCAGGCAGCCTTGAGCACCATGGCAGCCCGGAACCATACATTCGTCACATGCAGGCCGAGCATAAGCGCGTTTCAGCCTTGTATGAGCAGAAAACGGGCAAGCCGCACAAAGGCCGCATGCCAGCCCACATGACAAATGAATATTTGGGCCAATTTCTTGCGAACTGGAATTCCCTGTCCCCTAAACTCAAACTCGATGAATTGGCACGGGAGGTTGGTCGCTGCTCACGCGAAGGCATTAGGGGCACTCGTAACACCGGCACCATTGCCATTGAAGTTTTCAATGAGCATCAAGACAGACTCATGGAAGGAATGAAGGCAGGAACCAGTCCCGGGGCAGATTTCGAGCGTTTCCGCGCCGAGGTGAAAGACAGACTCGAGTTCAACAAGCCTGGGGTGACGCTGGTTGGTTATGATACCGCTCGAAGAGATGCGGTGAGCTATGCGCTTATTCTGGAAGGACGGTTTAACAAATTATTTGCAAAGATTGACGCTGCTCTGCCCGCCACTCAAGCGGCTCAAATCAAAGATGCCGTCTTGGGATTTTTCATCGACACTGCGCGGCTCGCTCAGTCTGAGTTTGAAATTGGTATCCTTGAATTCTCGCTCAAAAATTAGCTTCCACCCAGTTCCAGTTTTTTCTCTGTCTTTGGCTCGCTGAGTCTCGCTGGTGAAATGGCTTTAGAATCTTCCGAGCCCAGGCTGATATCGACCGCAGCCAGATCCACCATGCCAGCAAGCTGTATGGCCTCGGCCTTCTCGATCGGTTTATCCTCACTCTTCGTAATCGCTTTGGTATCCAGCTTGGATGATTCGACCGCATGGGCTTCGGTTACCTCTCGTGGAGTCACCGCCACATTATCTTTGAATGAAGTCCTGTCTAAGACGCTGTAAGCCTCTCTCTTGCGACCGGAATCCCACGCTTTGATAAAATCATCACGATCAGCCGCCGGAATGTTTCTCATCTCCGGAGGCATGTCCTTGAGCGCAGAGAACATATCGCGGACCCGCTGCGCCTCTTTCTCCCTAACCGTTTCCGGCAATTCAGAAAAATCATACTCGTCACGACGCACACCTTCCCAAACACGGTGGCTCATCTGCGCCTTGCCCGTCTCAGTCAGCTTGTCCCAAGTATTTGCATAGAAGCTTTCCAAAGAGCTAAAATCATCTTTCGTGAAGAATTCACGAGATAAGAAGGACTCATACTGCCCGCGTTCGGCAGCATTAAGGGCAGTTTCTTTTTCAACCAAATACTTAACGAGGGCCAGTTCCACAGTTCGCTGCTTTTTCTCGTCGGCTGGTCGCAACTCGTCTGATTGCTCAAGCTGTGCAATTCTCTTTTTACTGTCATCGGCTATGCTCAACAACTTGTTGAGCATGCTATTGCTGGCAATAGCGCCGTTCGCAATCAGCGCCTCGACCTGAGAAATGGCCGTCTGCAGCCGCCAAAATTCCTGTTCATCATTTTCTAACACAATCTCTACCTCTGGTAGTAATGTAGCATGAGAATGTTACAGTTTTATGAAACGTATATTTTTCATAAAAAACACTCATCAAATAAACAAAATATAGATTTCAAGAAAACTTTTACTTAAAAAGTTGATTTTGATACATATAGTTGTGGATTCCCTCGGCTGACCTGAATTGACACCGTGAACGATCTATGCGTGTGAAATCATTCTTCATCTCCTGCTGCCTCGTAGCGATCTGGCTCTCCAATTTTGCCTATGGAGAAGATTTCAATATCACAGACATCACCTTTCAAGGCGAAAACGTGATTGTTAAATTCCCTGCCAGCCAAGGATTTGCCTATATCCTACAAAGCAGTGACGACCTTGTGGAATGGCAGGACCTTCAAACGGTCAGGTGGGAATCAGCTTCCTCACAAGCTGCACTTTCACAAGCTTACGACGGCCACACCGGGAAAGGCTTTTTTAGGGTCACTAGATTCAATTTTGAAGGATTGAAAGCCTATTTCAACAAGCAGCGCATTGCAGGCAAAGCCTATGCTCCTGGCCCCAGCTTAGTCGTTATTCCATCCGAACATTCTCTGGAGGCAGGAGTTGCTGATAGCGATGGTCGCTCCATTACAAATATTTTACCCTATTGTTCCATCAATGACTCCGGCCAGATCGCTTTCCTTGGCGAAACCGTGGGAGAAGATGGCCAAGCGCGCCGCAATATTTATCAATATTCTGCGAACAGCGGTGCTGCCCCCGTTGCTGGCATGAATGTAAGCTCAACTTTTGAGCTTCCTTACAACCCAGACGTAATGGCTGCTGTCACACAAGATTTTGGGCCACCCATACTTGATAATTCAGGAAACATGTATGCTTGGCGAAGAATGACCGCACTGGTTCAATATGGCTTTCCGATTGGCCCCATTCTCCCCGCCCCGTTGACTTACCTTGAAGGCTGGTCGGTGACCTCACCTGCATATGGGCGAATGCCCGTGAGCCAGTTGGCTATGGGAAACGCCGGATCTGGCCCAGCAGAATCAGGCCTATTATGGTTAAATCCGGTTTCAACAGGAACACTTCCTTCCCCTTACCTCGGTTCAAGCCCGTGGTTTGCCGTACATGGTGTTAGAGATGACGCATTCCCTGATGTCAATAACTTAGGGCAAGCTACTTTCATAGCTCTCGGTTCAGGTAACAATCTGGTGACGACAGCCTTGACTAACTTTTCCCAGGGAGTTCCTGTCGGGGAAACTTTGCCAAGACCCAAGATTGCTGACAATGGTTCCATCGTTGCCTGCGTGGGCTCTGGAAATAACAGAACACTTATGCTATACTCTTATGATATGAGCAGTTCAACAGCTCTCACGGGAAGTAACTTCTCTGAAGTTTGGCCCAACTGTGACATCAGCGATGACGGGAGAATCGTGGTGTTTTATGGTATTCTAAATGACGACAGCGAAACTGTTGCATTAACTCCAGGTGCAGGAGTTTTTGCTTTTGTTGGCGATGATCCGCTTACGCCTGATAACGTCAATGATGCAACCCTTCTCCGCGTTGCAGGAGTCGCCGGAAATGGAACTCTTGATCCCGGGGAAACTTTTTCAGATATTAATGAAAACGGCAGCCTTGAGCAAGGAGAAGACATTGGCCTGATATCGGCGTTCACATCCACAGTTGAAAGCATAAGTGTAGGTAACGACGGATTAGTGATATTCAGCACAAATGGTAACACAGGAGCTAAAGCAGTATTCGCGTCGATAGTATCATTGTCTGATGCCGGTTACCCTGTATCAAGCGGATTGGCTCAGATTGCCACAGGCTCGTCGGTTGTCGTTTATGATTCAACTTGTAATTTAGGCAAATTTTCGATATATGTGGAAGATGGAATGGGAAAGATAGTTTCTGGTGATGTGGTTCATATAGACCTGCTTTCTGATCTAAACAATGACGGCAGGATTGATGCCGCAGATTCATTTGTGAATCATGCTTCAAAAAGCCCTGGCGCGTTGCCATTAGCAAGGGAGAGAGGTGTGGAATATATGTTTACAAATGACGATGTTTCCAATGGTGCTTGGGACGTCGAAGACTATGGAGGTTTGAATTACGTCTGGGGCCTTGATGGGTATGGCAAGCTGCCACGTCCGCCATCAGATCACAGGGATGACGACGATGCTGAAGCGATTGAAGTCAAAGTATCAGGAAACAAAGGAATCGTATGGTTCGATCATCCGGCAATCTCCGGCATGGATTTCTTTTCCGCGAAAGAGTGCAAGCCTTCAGACAGAATAAACATTACTTTAGACTCGCCCTTCTCATTGTCTAGTGGCGTTCTGCCTGAGTATATTTACATAAAGGTTCGACCAGCTTATGAAAGCGAAGGCAATCTGAGAATGTTCGTCGGAGAAACTGTGAACAAAGTTTGGGCTGAGCTTAGGCTTCCACTTACGGTTGTCGACAGATTTGGTGCGCCAAAATTTTTCCATGCAGCGCGCGATTACATTTTTGAAAACAATACCCGACTTTTCTTAAAGGACCATGGTTACCCATTAGGATCTAATCCAACAACTGTTTTTCGTTTGTGCGTCATGCGTGAAGAAGCGACAAAGCTAATCCCCATTGACGCTTACGCTTCTAACAAGAAGGGAATTGTGGAAGTCTCAGCTTCCCTGCCAAACTCTCCAACAGTTTTAATCAATGGAAATCAATGCTTTTGGGAAGAAGGATGGGATGAGCGTAACCCCCTCGATTTAAACCAGATGCGCGGTAATATCGCAACAAGGTGTCACGGTCGCCTGATTCGCAATTCTGTTATGTCGCCAATTTCCTCAGATAACTATGATTCGACGACCAAACCAGCAGCAGGCAGCGTTCTGGCAGGACCCGATCCTATACCTTATGGACTCAGCGCAGGTCCCGATGGTGTCCTTGGTACAGTTGACGACGTTCCGAATGTTGATGCCGGAACCCCAGGTGGTAAATATGTCGCGTGCAATACCTCAGGTTGGATTTTTGCTAATGGAAAAGCCGAAGGCGAGAACGCTATGGGAGGCCTATCAACAAATTATGAAAACGCAGATCGCGCGGATAAAGAACATCAGATGATTGGTTATGCGGATGGAATTGAGCCAGGTCGAGGTTGCGTCTTTACTGCTACCGAAATTAGAGGCGTCGGTCATGCACTTATCTTCAAAGAGAGCGCCTCGAATTCTGGCGTTTTGCCGCTTGCCTCCGCAAGTGACACAGCAGCGATCAAACTTTTTATTTTGGACAGCGGAGCTGGATCTATCGCGCTTATGCACACCGATCCGTCAGGAGTATTGCGCCCAGGTTATATCGGCAGAAAAAGCGCCATTGGCATTCCATACTACGTCAATAATTACCTCGGATTTGTTTCCGCGCGTGCAAGGCCTTGATGAAGAATCCGTTGAAGTTAATTGTACTTTTTATAAAGGCGTCGTGCCTGCTATTTTTCACAATTCTTTTCGGCGTGTGTGTTTACCAGTTAATATTGGTAATTTATGAGAGCCCAGGGAGGCCTTTTGAGGCTGAGCCGCGAGAAGGATGGTGCTACTGGAGGCGTAAAGAGTTGATTGAAAAGGCTGAAATTTTCATTCAATACTACGTCCCCATTATTCTTCTGGTTGGAGCACTGCTATGCTGGCGTTGGCTAAAGTTAATTAAAAATCTGATGGCACTAACAGGCACCCCAAACAGCATAAGACATGGTGACGCCATAAAAATTACGATTATCATTTTAGTTTCCATCACACTGCTTGTTAGTACTTATAAACTCCTATACTATGGATCTTGCACAGACTTAGACACTTCTGATTATTGACTGGCACCCGTTCTATATCATAATTCCCGCCGGATTCGCACAGCCACCAAGCTCACAGGAATCATTGCATGTGTGATAACTGATAAACTGGCTTGTTCAAGCTTGCACAGCCCATCTCGGGTGAAAAAGGTCGCAACTCTAATTTCCGGAATAAATATCACCAAAGCCTCTCCCGATTTTGTCATCAAGTAGGATTCTGAAGTGCCTCGCTGAGGCTCCTGCCCGATTTTCTTAACCCAAGTCCCACGCAGCTCTGAATCCTGCATATGGCATGTGTAGAGATAGGTTCCGTCCTCCATCCAAGTGATGCCTTGGGCACTCGGGGAAAGCACTTCGGACTGACCTGTGGCAATGTTAACGGCTGCACCGTTTTGATGGTTGAAACATAGAACTCCCTGACCGTCTGCGGAGGCTGCACCAAACTTGTAACAAGGCACAGCTAACGATTTAGGCTCGGAGATTTTCCCTGTTTTGCGGTCAAAAATGGCCAGACCTTTTTGCGGAAACAACAAGGCACAACGGTTGTTGTCCAACCACAGGAAGTCACTGATGGCCTTCCTGCCGACAGGGACGGTTTTGGTCGTGTCGGTGTCGAGGTCGTAAATGAAGAAGTCATTGCCCTCCAGCCCGAGCAGCAGTTTGGTGTCGGGCGAGCGACGCTTGGCAATCTCCATTACCGAAACTTGCGAAGGCTTGACCTCGCCTGTCTCCACATTGATGCGCAACACCTGGTTCATGTTGCGGATCAACAACGTTTTCTCACTCGCCATGAATGCATTTTCAGCGAAGAAGCGCTCATTGAAAATCCCCATGCTCGTGACCTTGCGATGGTTCAAAAGCTTCCAGTTTTTAAAGTCCACCTCTGCCTGCCAGATGTCTTTTTCCTTCACGTAATAGGCCAGTTTAAGCTTTTCCGTGAAAATAGTCGGCCCCCCGGTTTGCAGACCTTCTCTCCGCTTGCCGTCAAGCCCGTAGCCAATGACACCGTCAGCCATCACGCAGAACAGATTCTCTGTCTCTGAGTCATAGATAAGGTTAGGCGGTGCACCGCCTTCCAGCCAGTCTTTGGCAACCAGCTTGCCGCTGACGACATCGTAAAGGTCATTGCCCGCCAGAAACAGCCCGCCCATTTTGTCTTTGATCTCAGCAATGGATACAGTCTGACTGGCTGCAGGTGGAGCTTGCGGGCCCGAACGTAACACCCACCACAAGCCGAAAAAAAGCGTGCTGAACACGAGCAGCCCTAACGCGAGGGCATATTTCGGGAACTGTTTAATGAGGCCCCAGTTCATGCATCGGAAGCTTCAGTGGGTTCCCCAGTAAAACCTTGCGGTGGCTGGATCATGATTTCTTCAATGAAACACTCATTGCCTGCATGATCCTGCAAATCATGATTGGCTTCCTTCACCCACGCCACGCGCTTGCTTTTAATACTGTTGAACAATGGTTGCAGCCCCCGGCCTTTGACGGTGATGAGAAAACCGCCAAACTCCAAATCCAGACACCCGCTCTCAGGATCGTGGGAAAACCAGGTGAGATCCGAATAGCTGAAGCAGGTTTGCAAGCCGTTGCGGAACTGCAGCTCCAGGAAGTTCTCATACATCCCTTCACCCAACAGCGCAGAAAAGAACTTTTCGCCGGTCGGCTCCTCCGGTTTTTCCTGCGTCCGGCGCTGGTTCAATATCTCATCGATCTTGGTGGACATAAGCGGTTATTTCCTCACCACAGGCGGGCTTGCCTGTCTGGTTTTAACAGGGGGCTTTTGAGTTTTATGAGCAGCGGCGGTCTTTCCCTTGGCCGCGTGTTTGGCACTGCGATCAAAACTGTTCTGACCGCCTGGTTTCACTTTAGTGCCGCCCATGCGGATCTCCCGCGTCTTTTGCGCTGTGCCTTTGACCTTGTCGGCCAGCTTCTTGAAATTCTCTGCCGAGGACCGGTAAGCCTTGGCCAGCCGCCCTTCACGTGGCTTGGCCTCTGTTTTGGGTTTCTCCTGCGTTTCTGCTTTATTTCGAGCAGCGGCAGCTTCGTTCCTTTTGAGAAAACCATCTGTATGTTCAACGGTTTTCGGCCAACTCCGCCCTTTCTTCTGTTCACCACCTTTAGATGGCTGCGAGTTATATCCTTTTGAACGGCTTTTGCCGTCAGGACCGGCAATCCCCCGCTTCATTTCCACATAACCTTTCCAACTGATGATTTCGCCCGCTTGGCGTGGCTCCACTTTCCGATGCTCGGACAACTGCTTCACAAAATCCTTGTCTCCATCCAGACCACGGCGGCTGGCAATAGCTTCGCGCCATTGCTTTGCTCCAAGTTCGGTTGCCATAAAAGTAGAAAGGTCTTTTTGCGTTAGGCCTGCCAGTTCCATCCCGGCCAGTCGTGTGGATGAATGGCCGACCGCCTCGCGCAGCAATTCGCGGTCATCGGTGTAGATGCGGAGGGTTTGTTTTCCACGGCTGCAAGAAACGTAAAATTGCTCCTGAGATGATGCAACCAAAGAGTTCTTACTTTGTGCAACCAAGACATCTCGTATGCTAAGGCTTTGAGATGAATGAGAAGTCTGACAGTAACCATAGGCAAAATGACCGTGATGGGGATTGAGCACGACCCCACCAGTGAGAATGATTTCACCCTTTTTGCCAAATTTCTCGACCACGGCAGTATTGCCATTGTTCAAACGCCTGCCGTTCTCGCTGAACCCGTTGCGGGTGATGCGTATCCTGTCGCCTTTGGCGAGACGGATTTCCATTTCTTCATAAACCAGGAACTTGCCGCACTCCTTGAGCGGCAGGTCCACACTACGCCCAGAAGCAGCTGTCATTTTAACCTGACCATCAGCCACTTCCTGAACCCGGAAAATCTCACCGCGTTTGATACCTTTGCCGTTCTGGTGGAACTGCACCACCATTCCCGGCTGATAATTTTGGGCAAAGCCTCGCTCAGCCTCTTCCCATTGCAGGTTCCGGTATTGCGTGAAAACCCTCTCCCCTTGAAGCTGTCCGGCCTCGCGCCTTGCCTCCCTGATTGCCTGAGTAACAAGAGCGCTTTCAGCATGGGTTGGTGAAACAACCAAGGGGAATCTGCCTCCTTTCCCAAGTGCCAAATAATCCAAAGCAAGCTGGCGATAACGCTCAGCATCATCTTCAATCTCCACAAACGCGCCAAGCGCTTCCAGACGGCGGAAGCCTGTGCGTAAGTCTCCCTTGCTCAGGGCTGCGATGGCTTGCTTATAATCTTCGATTTGCTGGCGACGGATTTGGGAAACCTCCGCAATGCGAAGCCCTGCGTATTTCTGAAGTATCCGAAATGCATCCCCTCTCGCCACTGGCGTATGCTGAGCCGTGTCACCGGTCAGGATGATTCGGCTTGTCGAACCTGCGATTTCCATGATGCGCCACAAGTCCCGAACGCCGAGCAACCCGGCTTCATCAATCCAGATAACCTGACCGCGCACCTGCTTTTGCAATGATGGATTAACCAAAAGCTGTGCAACCGTGTCAGCTCCGGCAAAACCCCCTTCCCTCAATGTCTCCCGTGATGCCACGGCAGAAGGAGCAAAGGCAAAAAGCTTCACACCCTGGCTTTCGATAGTTTTGCAAGCCTCCTGCATGAGCGTGGTTTTGCCAACACCGGCTCCGCCTTTGATTGCAATCACCTGATCACGACTGGTCAGGATATGCTTTACCGCCGCTTGCTGCTCTTCGGATAGCTTACTGCTGATGGCAGGTGTTCTCGATCCGCCCAGCGGTGCAGCGGAATTGCGTCCACCCCTGACAAAGGCCAGTAGTGCCACTTCTTCCGCCAGCACATCCATCAACGTGCAAAGATGCTGATCTCCCACCTTACGTCCGATGAACTGCCGCCTTTGAAATTCATCCCTGACCGATTCGGGTGTCAGAACGCCTGTGCCGTACCGCAGAGCCGCCGCCAGGATGTGGCCGCGTTCAACCACCGACTGCCGCTCAAACATTTTCGCAATGGCAAAGTCCATCGCCTCCGCCGCTGTAACCTGTTTGAGGGCTGTCACCGTCCTGTCAAAACAAGCCTTGGAGAGTATAACCTTTTCCTCCGCCGTCAGCCGCTGCCCCCACGCGGCCAGAAGATCGGAGAAGGTTGCGCCGTGACGTTTGCCCTCTCGCGTAGCGGCACCCAACGCGTCTTTGGCCTTGGCATCCGTAATGCCCATCTCTTCAGCCTTCTTCTCAATCAAGGCGGTCCGGCGTGAAAACTTCGCAATGACCGTTTTTGGCATCCCCGCTATTTCCCAGCCGGTCTTTGTCCGCTCAATACTGTAGTCAAGTTCAGAGATTCCGGCAGCTAGCCGCGTGTGAAACGCGGCCTCCGCACAATGGGCCTCACGCTTAATAGCGGCAAACTCAGCCGCTTTCCATTTGTCCTCGATGGGATCGAAAGTCGCATTGAAGGCAAAACAATGAGCATGCAAATGCGGATCTGGAATACCCTCCACCGGGCGGGACGTGAAATGAATGAACTCCGCCCAGGCCAGATTGCCGGTGGGCCGGTTAGTTTGTGCTCCGCGTTTCCTCACACGTGTCTCTGCATACTGCTCCAGATCCGTCATCGTATCCGCCACAGCCTTCCTGAAGGTGGTGAGGATTTCTGGGTTCTGCGTCAGCGCATACAGCACCGACAAGCTTTTGGGCGCGTGGAAGTTTAGATCATAACCCACACGACGATTGGCACGAGTTCGTTGGGTCAGCCTTTCTCCCGTTACCGGATGCTGGTTTTCAACCAAAGCTGCAAAAGCTTCAGGTGTGACGTCTCCTTCCAACCCAAGCAAGCGAGCCGCTTCGCCATGCCACTTACCGGCGATTTCCTGGCCTTCGGAATAGTAGTCCTCCTTTTTGAGCCCCTCCGTGTAATACTGACGCGCCGCAGCCGCGCTTCCATGTGCCACTACTCTCAACATGGTGGACAGCGTATCATGCACCCCAGCCCATTGTCACTTTATCGGGCTTATTTTTTGGTCACCTCATCCATCCGAATCCCATGAAGTCTCAATGGGTTGCCTCCCCCCGGACCCCTCATGGCCAAAGCCTCTACCCCCTCAGCGAAACATGGACTAACAGCATGGACTGAATGATTTGACGAACATTCATGAACTCTCTTTGAATCCCGTTGAGCCTGCTCAACGCTGCCTGAACTCTGGCTGGCTAAAGGCTCCGCCGGTCCCGTAAAGCAGAAAATCGGCTCCCCCTGAAGGTCACCCCCAATTTTCAGCTGTGACGTGAGCGCTTCACTCCGGCTGTGGAGCCTTTGGGCGCCGTGCCATCAGGCCGCGACTGGCGCAGGCCATTAACAATCAAAGGAGACTCTTCATGTCTGACATCAATAAATCATCCAAACGTCCAACCCATCACGCTTTCCATGTCCTCGAAAGAGAAGGAAAAGAAGCCATCTGGACCCGAGTTGGAAGCGCCTGGGCGCATAACGACGGCAAAGGCTTCAACATCCAGCTCCATGTCGCCCCGCTGGACGGACGCATCACCCTACGGATGCCATCTGAAAACGACTAACAAAGTTCGGCGGGTCTTCATGGCCCGCCACTAACCCTAACAAAAAGGAATCTATATGAAACATGATACGACTATCCACGACGGTATTCGGGCAAGCCTCAAGGCTCTGCATCAAATACTGATCACTGCCGCTAAACAGGCTTCAGAAGCATCCGGCTACATCGACCGGAACCAACAAAACGCTGCTATCGGAACCATCATCCCATTGGAAGATATGCTCGAACAGGTCGCTGCTCTCTATCGAGCCACATTGGCATTGCATCGATTCAAACCTGTGGAGGGCACATGCGAATAAACCCCTTTTATGAATCAACTTGGAAATCTGTTCCCCCAATCAATTCAGAAGTCCGTTCGCGAAAGCAATCCGCTCTACTGCCACTGGCTCCCATCAATGCCAGTCCGGTCCCTCACCTGACCAGCCTCTATCACTTCAGCAGGCCCGGTTACTACGGAAAGCGCAGCTACCCAGGTAACTGCGGAGGTAACATCATCAGAGATCTGCTGCTCTATTTCCAACCCCGGAACGTGTTTGATCCCATGACTGGCAGTGGCACTTGTGCCGATGTCTGCCGGGAACTGGAAATCCCATGTCTATCCAAAGACATCCGCGAAGGTTTTGATGCCTCCAACCCAGCCAGTTTTGAATCACTGAATTCCAAGCGCTTCGACTTCATCTGGGCCCATCCACCCTACTGGAGACAAAAGCTCTACACCATGATGCCCGGCGACATGTCTCGCACAGACAGTCTGGCTGAATTCCTGGAATCCTATGGCAGGTTCATCAAGAACTGCGCCGCCCTGCTGACCGATGGCGGGAAATTTGCCATCCTTATGGGTGACTATAATGACCGTGCCGAGGGTTTTGTGAGCCTCACCTACTACACCAAGCGCCTCGCCTTCGAGGCAGGACTCCGGCAATGCTGCACCGACATCATAAGGTTCAGCCATGGAGCATCCAGCAGCCGCAAGGTGTATAGAAGCAGCTTCATTCCCGGACTCCACGATGTCTGTATGGTCTTTGAGAAAGCTGGCAACTGACGAGCAGGCGCCTCCCAGGCCCACGCACTGGCCTGGGAGGTTTATCAAACCTCAATAGGAACAAACTATGAGACCAGCACAGCGCTATCACTTCACATGGATTTCAGGCCATCTGGCAATCGACATTGAGATCGCTTACACTCCCAACCTGTACATCTTCGACCATCTTGGAATTCGGTCGGTCTGTCCCTTCAAGACCCCGCTGCCCATCTCCGAAACAGGCTACCTCTCCCATTATCTCCCTGCCGGAACGGTAGCCGAGGCTGGCGGCCCAGTGGAAGCCGTCCGCATCATCCTGGACACAGCCGCCCATTCACCTGAGTGGCAGACTTACCTTACCAGCCAGCGGCAGGGCTGCCTGCTCTAACGACTGAAATCCTAGTCAAAAGAAAAGTGCCCGCCCGGCCCACCCGTGGGCTCTGCGCCTGCCGTCCATTTCAAGCCCGCCTATGACCGCTGCTTTGCCAGATGCCTCGCCCACTTAACCTCCTCCGGCATCGCTCCACTGCGTTCAATGGCCAGCTTGACCACCACCCCCTCTAACCAGACGCTCAGGCAATAGTCATTCGCTGCGCTTCTTCCTTGCTGCCCGAGGCGTGCCTTTAGAATTGAACGGTTCGAGTTTCGGTAGCGTTCCTCCTCACCACATTTTGACGATTAACAGTCCCGCTTCAGCCATTCCATTGCTCCAGATCCCGAGCCAGAAGCTCTCGATGATGTTCACCGGATCATAAGCGCGGTTGGAGCCCCCTTCCGGGAGGTCCAAGGTGGCCAATGCTCACGAATGCCGGTCTGGTCGATGAAGCGTTTCATCAAGGCCATGCCACCAAAAGGCGTCACCGGCTTGTCGGAATACTCAATGGGCAGATTCACCATTAGGGTGAATTTTGCACATGCGTCAATCCCCTGCTCAATCAAACGCTACAACTCATCTCTTGCGTTCCTATTGCATGATCCCGGTTAAAAGGGCAATGACCGCGCAGCAATGAGCAAGGCATACAGCCTCTGGAGTGATATCGATCAACCTGTGAGACTGGTGACTCTTACAGATTCTCTTCACAACACTCCTTCCGACTCTCAGTAGCAATGTTACGTGCCCCATTCTCCGAATGATCCCCCAAATGCCAAGAGTCCTTCCAACTATGAGATTTTGGTGTCTCCTGTTGCGAGACGTATCCCCATATGAGGCTTCGAGAACCACCACTCTCTCGCTTGCCACCCCGAAAAATCGGCTGTTAGCCATACCAATGGTTATGAATACCAGAAATATTGACAAAATTAAAAATTTATGAACTATTATAATTATTATGGAATACACAAAGAAAATAGCTGGCTTCAGGGCCATGGTCATTGCACCACTGGCCGTTTCTTATGCGCAATTCACCACGGCAGTTGAACCATCTCCCGCCACAGCTCAACGCATTCAGCTCGAAATCTTCGACCGGCCACTTCGTAACGCCAGTCTTTCGCTCCTTGAGCTGATTTCCACAAAACAAGGGAATATAAGCTTTGAACAAGAAGCTGTTTTAAGAAGCCAATCCCTTTACATGCAGGCTTCCCGTTACAAACAAGCTTACGGCACTCGAGGATGGCAAGAACGCGGGGGGGAAATCGTGGAAGAATTGCTCGAATCTTCTCTCCGGAGTCTAGAAAACAAACAAGCTTCTGCGGACTCCCTGGAAACAGTGAAGCGTTACCGCGACGCACTTAGAACAGGCTCTTCACGCACCCGATAAACGCTCGGGGCGCTTGCGGTCAGGTTCAGAATGACATGCTGCACCTGAAGCCCTTTCATGTGGGTGTTGATCATTTGCTCGCAATTCTCAACAATCTCTTTCCCTACACCTTGAAACTCTGTGCTTTGGACAACTTTGCTACATTCCTCATACAAGCTGTCCACCACCCCTCTTGCGCGAGACCAAGCTTCGTCACCGTATGATTGCCTGAAACAGACGCTCTGGACAAAAACGCTCTGTGAACCTTTAACAACTTCTAGAAGTTCATTTTCCCCATGAAAAGCAGCAGATCTGTATCGGGCAATCGCGCTGTCGAACTGCGCACAGGCCTGCCGTAGCCCCTTGTCGAAAATCCGAAGACTCGACGAATTCAAAGCATGCCCATCAACACTGAAAGCAGGCGTTGAAGAAAGCCACAGCGCAAAGGCAGTAAACTTGCATAAGTTTGATTTTTTTCCTAGGTCGAACATGTCTTTATACTTCATGATATACGGACTATTTTACAAGCTGTTTCCGAGCTGACGCAATGCGATTAAGGATCTGAGTGCGCAGCTGATCTAGGGATTGTTCGCCAATCGTCGCCTCCTGCATTTCCTGAACAATGTCTTGTCGTGCTGCTCGCTGGAGTTCTTGAAGCGGTTGAAATTCCGGTTCTCCTTCGGGAAAGACCGAGATTAACGCGAAAGTGTCTGCCTCGCAGCGATCTAAAGAGGTCTCCATATTCGCGCGGATATTTTCGACTTGCCCTAAAATTGCCTCCTTTTTCGCACCTGAGTTCGGAGCCCACATCTTGTCCTTTGTGATCTCTTCCTCACAAGTCAAAAGGCAGCGGTGAAAATCTGCCTTGAGTTTTTTAACGACCCGCTGAACCACATCCTCCGACGAGCGCTTTAGCTTACCTTCCGCCTCCTTTAGCTCCGTCTGAACTTTTTTCAGCGTAAGGTCGGCTGCTTCTTTAGCCCTCTCTGACTCATGTGCTTGATAAATAAGAACTACACAAGCCGCCAAATTCACGAGCATCGAAAATGTTGCAATTTTCAACAGGGTTTTGACCCGGGCGACAAGCGAGGTAACCATCGCTGCGTTTGGCTGATTGCCCCTTTTCGCAGTTTTTTGCGCTGAGAATGTCACCACCAGCTGTGCAAATGCTGTAATCGTTGTCAGAACGACCGCCGTCATTTCAAGGGAGTCCATGGGAGCGTAAGAAAAAGGTTTCGTGAAGGATACCTGATCAACCGGTAGCAGGTATTTTGCAAAACTAGACCATTTCACTTACTTAAGCATCACAATATTTGCACATCCCGCATAGGTGTTCGTAAGAGCACCGTGTCATCTTGGTCAAGCGAGAGGCTTTTTGCCGTGAACTATCGAGGTCTCAATTTTATGCACTTGTGACCATGATACCACTCCGCGTCTGATCCTAAAATGCCGTTACCGCCCGTCCGTAATTAACGAGTTCACATGAACATATTAAAGTTGAAGTTTTTCTTTCAGACATCTCTCCTTAGCACAGCTAAGGGGGGCAAATCCCAGCCGCATCCCGCTCCGCTGGTGCTGCCGTTCCACTTTCCGCCAAGACCGTGAAAAATTAACATCAGGTGTTAGATTTTATGGGATGCGAACAAGCGTTAATTTTGTCTGTAGGTTAAGGATGCGTAGAAATTTTGTTGATCGTTTAATGCATGTTTCGTATTGGACGTTCGGCTTCCGCATAACCCTGTATGAATGGCCCATCCCCAGAATCGCGCGAGACGACTACCGTCAAGGATTGGCCGGACAACGATGAGGAACTTCTGGCTTTTGGTCCCAAACGTCTCGCTGAGAATTACTGGAGCCTGGGAGATGCATTTGAAGGCTTGCAGATTTTTGGCGGCACCGGGTCAGGCAAATCCTCCGGAAGCGGGCACGCTGTCGCCAGGGCAATGCTCGAAGCCAATCTGGGTGGGCTGGTGTTGACGGCCAAACCGGATGAGGTCTTGAATTGGAAAACCTATGCTAAAGAGACTGGCCGCGAACCCGACCTGCTGATTGTGGAGGAAAACTCCGCCCATCGGTTCAACTTCCTGCGCTACGAGTTGCAACGCCCTGGAGTTGGCGCAGGCCACACCGAGAATCTGGTCAATCTCTTCTGCGCGGTGATGGAATCCGCGGAAAAACGCCAGGGAGGTTCAGGTGCTCAAGATAGCTACTGGCAGCGCACTCTAAAACAACTCCTGCGCAGTGCCATTGATCTGGCGGTTCTCGCTACCAATGACGTGGATCTCCCCGGCCTCTATCGTATCATCACTTCCGCTCCTCGATCTCCCACCGAAGCAGATGATGGAAAATGGCAAAGCACCTCTGTCTGCCATACCCTCATCGAACATGCCCGTCAGCCTGCCATAGACGCAGGCAAGGAAACCGATTGGGAACTTACCCGGAACTATTGGCTGCTGGAATTTCCCGCGCTCGCTCCCGAAACCCGCTCGGTGATTGTTTCCAGCTTTACCAGTATGGCGGATTGTTTCTTGCGCGGGATGCTCCGCAAGCTCTTCTGCACCGATCTGAACTTCAGCCCGGAAGATAGTTTTAGCGGCAAGATCATCATCCTGAACCTGCCTGTGAAAGAATACAACGAGCTGGGCCAGTTTGCCCAAGTGCTCTTCAAGTTTGTCTGGCAAAGGGCCGTTGAACGGCGCATCCCGCCAGGAACCTCAAGGGAGAAAGCCGAGCAAACCATCCGCCCGGTGTTCTTATGGGCGGACGAATCCCAATTTTTTGCCAGCTCCTATGATGCTATGTTCCAGAGCACGGCGCGAAGTTCCCGCGCCTGCACGGTTTACTTGACCCAAAACCTGCCCAGCTACCATGCCGCCTTCAGTGGTCACAATGCCCGTTCCGAAGTTGACGCCTTCCTCGGAAACCTCCAGACCAAGATCTTCCATGCGAACGGTGATTCCACGACCAACAACTGGGCAGCAAACACGCTTGGAAGAACCAAACAAATACGCCTGTCAGGCGGACTTTCGGAAGCCGTGAATGGCAAAGGTCAACCGGGCAATCTCAACCAGAGCGCCAGCGGCAGCCAGGTTTTTGAATACCTTGTCCAACCGCAGGAATTCACCACCCTTCGTACAGGGGGACGGGAATCAGGCTTTCTGGTAGACTCAATCATCTTCCAGGGAGGCAGGCGATGGCTCGGCTCAAACAGCAAAAAGCCAGTCGCCCAAAACTACATCCGTCACAGCTTCAACCAGATCTACGGATGAAAGACAGGCAGGTCGAACAAACTCATGCTCAGCAGCGCATCCCACTGCTCAGCGCGATTCTGCACTGCATGTCCATGACCGTCCTTGTGTTCCTTCGAAGCAGCTTTGGATATGCGTTTCTTCGACCCAAAAGCATTTTTCTGGCTGGCTCGTGGGCATTTATTCTTTTTAGCATTTATGCCTGGAACGAGCCAGCCGTCTGGCGAACCAACAAAGGGTTATGCTTGTTTGGCTGCACCTCTGCCACCCTTTACATGTTTCATCTCATCAGCGTTTACGTGACCGAAGTACGCGACACCGCCACGCATGACAATGATTCCGGCACCCCGCACATTCTCCGCCTTCTGAGTTGGTTAAAAACGGAAACGACATCTGAGCTTCGCAACTTGGTGGTGATGGTGGTTGAACCCGCCCTCGTTCTCTCAGCGGCCCTGATACTGCGTTTGGGCGGTCAGGCAGTGAACAACCTCTCATCATGGCTGATTTACACAGCCTTTGCCATGTTCCTCAAAGAAGGGATCAACTACTGGCTGCAGATTCGTCAACGCAAACGCTACCGCGACGCAATGAACGATGCCGAAGAAGGATTTGGCTCTGGCAACACATCGCAAGCCGACCTCCCCGCTCCCATCCGCAAAGCCAAAGTTAAACGGCAACGAGTATGGTGAATGGCGCATCATTGAAAACTCTCCATCAACCGTCTGATGTCTTCCGCCCTCCAGGCAGTCGTGTTTTTGCCAAGCTTGATACCCTTAGGAAACCGTCCGCTTTTGACTCCGGCCCACCAAGTCGAACGCCCCACTGGAATCAGTTTTAAAATTAACGGCAACCTCACAAAGCCCTCACTAGGCAATGTTTCTTTCTTCCACATTTTCTTATCTCCAAGTCACGCACACTGTATGCGCTTGAAGACATCATACCACCACAACCACTGGTTGTTAAATTAAGAGCTCAGATTGGCTGTGACTGGGCATTCTCAGACCGATAAAAATCACATTAATAATCCGAATAATCCGAATAATCCCAACATCTTCCAGGCATTGTGGGACATACTGATCAGTCATTTGACATAGAATTTCAAGGCTGGTAATGCTGGATGATGCCGCTGAAAGAAATTACGAAAATTCTTCAAATTGATGAGCTGGTTAGATCCGTTGCAGTCAACCGCGACCGTCCTATTTGTCTCTTTCTCGGGGCCGGTGCATCAATATCTTCCGGTATGCCATCGGGACAGAGATGTATCTGGGAATGGAAACAGGATATATTCATTACGAACAACCCTCTCTTGAGAGAATCGGTGAGCGAGCTGTCCCTTCCTGGCACTCGACAAAGGATTCAGCAATGGCTCGATCAACGGGCTGAGTATCCACCTTTGGACGACCCGGAAGAATATTCTTTTTACGCGGCAAAGTGCTATCCTACCAGCCAGGACAGGAGAGCGTTCTTTCAGTCTTATGTCTCCAAAGCCCAACCGCACATTGGGTACCGACTCATTGCCAAACTGGCAAAAATTGGGGTCATTCAAACAATCTGGACGACCAATTTTGATGGTCTAGCTTGTAACGCAGCAGCTAAATTCGATGTGACCTGCATTGAGGTCGGCATCGATACCGCTTTCCGTGCTAACAGGCCTGCAAAAGCCGGGGAGCTAAGAGTGGTCTCACTACATGGCGACTATCGATACGATAAACTCAAAAACACCGCCTCGGAGTTGCAGGAGCAGGAAGGCCTGTTGCGCGATGAGTTTCTCCACGAATTACAGGATTACGATCTTATCGTACTTGGCTACAGCGGACGAGACGCTTCTGTCATGAGCCTCCTGGAAGAGACTTATTCAAAAGCCGGAGATTGCCGACTTTTTTGGTGCGGCTTTGGCAGTTCCATTCCTTCCGAAGTTGAGCAGTTGTTGAATAAAGCCGGAAGCGCAGGACGCGAAGCGTTTTACGTCCCCACTGAAGGCTTTGACGATGTGATCTCCAGATTTGCCCTCAGATTGATGGACAGCAGCTCCCTGAAGGAAGTCCAACAAATGATGAGCGACTTCAGCTCTGGCATCTCTGGCCCCGCGCCATTCTTGAGCCCGGAGCAGACACCAACTTCTCTGATAAAAAGTAATGCTTACCCGCTGATTATCCCGCACACTGCCCTAAAGGGCACCCTTACAATCCCACCAGGAATTAAGCCCCGGCATTGGCTGAATGACAAATGGGGGGCTAGACCCGGAACTATTGTTTCAGTTGATGGCGGCGTCTTGGCATTAGCTGATGGCCAGACGCTAATGGAAGCATTTGGTTCAGAATTAGTAAACAGTCCCGTCGCTACTGCCGTTTCTCAGGCCGATGTATTGAATGACGGCAGAATACTATCGTTATACCGACGTGCGTTAGTTACAAACTTGGCTAATAAGCTGAGGTTAAAGTCAGATATGAGCAGGAGGATCTGGGAACCGGTCAGTTATGACACCCACTTCTTTAACGGTATCAATTATAACCTACACAAAGCACTGGCGTTGAGGATAGAACCAGTGGGTGGAAAGCTATTTGTTACACTCATGCCTGAGATCATGGTGTTTACACCATCTGGGGAGCTAGCCGAGAAAGACATAACAAAAATTGTCAGATCAAAAGTATACGCCAGTCAGTACAACGCCGTCTTTGATACTGAGATCAAAAATTGGACCGCCAAGATTTGCGGCAAAGAAATTCTAGATCCATCCGGCGCTTACTTTAAAATTCCTGCATCACCATCCTGCGCAGGGCTAATCCAGGCAGGCCAAGCACCGCTTCCCCGAGAAGTCCTTCGCTTTGCTCACCAAAAGGGTTGGATCATACCAGATGCTCCACTTGTTTTTACATCTTCCAATGGCAAGTCTGAAGTCAAGGATAGCAATCCATTGAGAGGTCTTGTTCTGAACAAACCATGGGACTACAAGCTGACCTCTTCAGCACTATGCCCAGAAGTGGAAATGGGTGCAATCTGCCCTCAAAGCGATGCCCATAAGCTCCGACGGTTTCTCAATCAATTCCATGAGACATCAAAAGCCGACAGCAAAGAGTCTGACTATCTGAGAGACTTTCCTGGGTTCACATCTGCATTCGCATTGCCGCTGAAGTCGCCTGTACCAGGAGACGAGCTTTGGCTTGGGCTTGATGACAACCTGATTGGAGAGCCCATTAATGCAGCCAAAGATTTGGCACAAAGAATCTGCCGTTCGCTTGACGTTATCAGGTCGCTGAGGCCTGCCGCCGTTGTCGCCATATTTGTTCCGTTCAGATGGGAACCATACGAAAGAATAGACTCAGACGGCGAAAGATTTGATCTACACAACTTCGTCAAAGCCTATGCAGCCCGACACGGTCAGAGCACGCAATTCATCAGAGAAAAAACTACTTTAGGGAGCCAAGCTTGCCGGACCCGATGGTGGCTGTCGCTCGCTTTATACGCCAAGGCGCAACGAACACCATGGCGGCTCGATTGCCTTGATGATGAAACTGCATTCGTGGGGCTTGGATATAGTGTAGATTCAGCAGCATCACTTGGAAACCACATTCTCCTAGGCTGTAGCCATCTCTACAATGCTCGCGGTGAAGGCCTGCAATTTCGCCTCGGGAGGATTGAAAACCCAGTTTTCCGAAAGGGCAATCCATTCATGTCTTTAGATGATTCAAGAAGAATGGGAGAAACCATCCGGCAGCTGTTCTATGATGCGAAAATGAAACTCCCGTCACGCGTGGTGATACACAAGCGTACGCAATTCACGGAAGAGGAACAGCAGGGGCTATTGCAGGGGTTAGAAGGCGTTGCGAACGTGGAACTTATTGAAATCTGTGTCTCAGAGTCCATTCGATATTTGGCATCGAAAGTTAATAATGGGCAATTACAGATTGATACTTTTCCAATTCCACGCGGCGCGTTGGTTTCACTCGATAAAAACACTGCACTCCTATGGGTGCATGGAGTGACGCCAAACACCCAGAACCCGAGGTTCAAGTATTACCAAGGCAAACGAAGAATCCCAGCGCCTCTCCTTATCAGACGCTACCGAGGTCATTCTGATGTTACACAAGTCGCTACTGAAATACTTGGATTAACAAAAATGAACTGGAATTCTTTTGATTATTATTCACGTCTTCCTTCCACCATCGATTCAGCAAACTCAATAGCGCGGTACGGAGACTATCTTTCGGGAATGCCCTCGAGCTCATATGATTATCGACATCTGATATAAGATCCATATAATATCAACCGCGCAAATTACGTTGCAATATATTTACTACAACAGATTATTGTGCCATCAGATCTGATGAAGAAATAAGCTCGTACATATCTTCACAACCAATATTTTTCACCTATGCCAAACCCGCCTCCATTTCGTGTAATCAGACAGAATGAAAGCGTACCATCGATCACAGGGAGCTGGTTAGCTTACTTGAACAAAGACCGATGGGATGACTGGGGAAAATATTGCACTCAGTTTTACCTTACTCTGGTAGATCCAGCAGGCACCAAACATAGCATTGGAAACCTTAAAATTGGCCAGAGAGGATTATTGCCATCTGGAGGCGGGGCCGACCTTCAACCAGGCTATCGTAGACCCGACATACCTGAAGCTTTTCATGCTCTTGACGAGCAGTTCTTTTCCCTAGGACAAGAAAATGAATATTATGCAAATCTCAGAGAGTTGGGCCCCGATGTTCGAAAATGGGTTTTAGGCAACTTGCGAGACGTAGCATTCGATGCTGCACGTTTCGAGTGGGCCAAACATGAAGATGTTATGGGAGAATCTCTTCTCCGATCTGTATCCACAACGATGGTGGAAGGTCAATATCGCAGAATTGCTCATGGTGGGGTAAATCTTACGCCTTACCATTTTTCGTACGCCCCACCTCTAGATGTAGAAGGAACCAGCGATTCACTGAGCTTTTCGGTGATACCTGATTCAGTTCCACCGACGAATGTCCAGGTTATCATAGGCCGAAATGGAGTTGGTAAAACACGCTTATTGTCTAATATGACAAAAGCTGTTTTAGGGACTGAAGCGGAAAGAGAACAGTTTGGTGAGTTCACATGGGATCACACCGTGATGGGCCCTTCATTGTCGAGAGAAGTTGGGCGTTTTTCTAATGTTGTTTTGGTATCTTTTAGTGCCTTCGATTCATCGGATCTAGTTTCACGAGATGAATTGGATCAAAGTAGGATAAGTTATTCCTATGTGGGATTACGTCAAGACACCCAACATGGCACCACAACAAATCCGCTACAGCCATCTCCGTTAGGAGCACCTAAAACAAATGATGAACTTGCCGACGAATTTGTGCGCAGCCTGAAAGAATGCCAAGTAGGCAGTAAACTGACTCGTTGGAAAAATGCAATGAAGCATCTTGAATATGATCTCGTTGCCAATACAGCAGGAATAACAAATTTAATAGATACGAACCTTTCGTCGGAAGACACCCGCGAGAGAGTATTAAAGATATTTGACCTTTTGAGTTCAGGCCACAAGATCATTCTTTTGACTCTTACACGGTTAGTGCAAACCGTGGAAGAACAGACTCTAGTATTGATGGATGAACCTGAGTCCTACCTCCATCCGCCTTTGCTGTCCGCTTTTGTTCGGGCTCTGTCTGAACTCTTGGTGGATAGAAATGGTGTCGCTATAGTGGCCACCCACTCTCCTGTTGTGTTGCAAGAAGTGCCAAGGAGCTGTGTGTGGGTTTTAAGGCGAGTGAGGCATGAAATGCGAGCTGAGAAACCAGGCATAGAAACCTTTGGAGAAAACGTCGGCAGCCTGACACGAGAAGTTTTCGGTTTAGATGTCAAGCAGTCTGGTTACATGCAAATTCTCAAGGATATCGCATCAAAATATCCTTCATATGATCAGGCCATAGCCGGCCTCAACAATCAGTTGGGTACCGAAGCTCGAGTAATCTTACGATCCATTTATCTTGATTTGCAAGGTCAGTAATATGAAATCACTCCCTATACCAACTGACGAAACTGGAAACCAATATGCGGCTGGTGATGTTTTTGATCTTTGCATTAGTTCTATATCTGATGCAGATCTGGTACAAAGGTTAGAGGCAATCCGTCCTGATATAGTTAATGCTGCGAATTTATATAATATTGCTGGCAATGCGGCAAATTTATATGCGACACCACGCTCTGACCAAGTTGGAAATGTTACAGGAAAAGAATTGAAATCAATTTATTCTGAACGCCTTTCAAAAATTAAGCACCCAGCTCGTAGGATCTATGATAAGATTCTCGCAGCTCCCAAGTTGGGACGCTGTCCATTGTGTGACAATGGATCGGTTGGGACCCTTGATCATTACCTACCTAAGTCAGCACATACTGTACTATCGGTCACCCCAAATAACCTAGTCCCTTCTTGCTGGCCATGTCAGATGGAGAAACGGGCCGATACAGCTGCTACACAAGATCAGCAAACGCTGCATCCTTACTTTGATTCGTTCTTCGAATCTGAAACGTGGTTGTGCGCAAGAGTGATTCAAACGACCCCACCAACATTTGAATACTACATTAATCCACCTGCACATTGGCCTCCATTATATGGGCAACGATTAGAGGCTCATATGGAAGCTTTCAACCTAAAGTTTCACTATGGCAATAATGCAGCAAACGAACTCAGTGGTATTCGTCATGAACTAAAAAAGTTATATGATGGACATGGAGCGTCAGCAGTTACTGCACATTTACTCGAGGCGGCAATTAGCTGGGAGAAAGCATTTACGAATTCCTGGACAGGTGCCATGTATAGAGGTGCATCTCAAAGCCAATGGTTTTGCAACGGAAACTTTTATCTAATTTAGTCGAAATTTTTTACTTTCCGCCATAAGCTACTTCATATTCGGTACCGTCTTTGCAGTGTTATGCTATGTCTCTTAAAGGCCACAAGAATCCAAAATAACGCACATCACTATGGGATATCATAAGGGGTATCGAGTATATGGGGCGCAGCAACACACAAGGTCAAAGCCAGTTTGCAGCTGCAATGTGGAGGCCATCTCCGACTAAACGCCCTGACGCTATCGTTAATTATTACAACAGTATTCTCAGGTTACCTGAAGCTCTAGGCCGCGCCCTTTCTCCAGGCCCGCTCTAGGTAGTCGCTCCACCATTGCATCAGCTTTCTTCGTTCTTCGAGGTATTGAGCGCGGTTGTATGCAGCCCGAACTTTGTTGCGGGGCGCGTGTGCCAACTGCCTTTCAATGACATCAGGAGCGAAGCCATTCTCATTCAGGATCGTTGATGCCATCGCCCGAAAGCCATGGCCCACTAGTTGGCCCTTGTATCCCATCTCATGAATGACCTTGTTGATTGTGTTCTCGCTCATGAAAGGATTTTTCTGGCGATTTTGTGACGGGAATAGATAAAGGCTATCACCTGAAACCTTTTGCAGATCGCTGAGTATTCCAAGCGCCTGAGTTGAAAGCGGAACAACGTGCTCTTGCTTCATTTTCATGTTCTCAGGCGGGATACGCCATTCTGCTTGTTTCCAATCCACGCTAGCCCACTTTGCTTTGCGCAGCTCCCCCTGCCGAACAAACGTGTGCATCAAGAGCTTGACCGCAATTCTGTTCAGTTGAGTTGTCTGAACCGCTTCTAATCTGATCAAAAAGTCTGGAATTTGATTGGCGGATAATGTGGGATGGTTTGTGGTCAAATGTGGCTTCAACAATCCGCGCATATCACTGAGCGGGTTGAACTGAATCTTCTGATGGAGAAAGGCATGTTGGAAAACTGCTCTGCAATCCTGCAACAGCTTGTGAGTAGTCTCGGTCTTCTCATCCTTCTCCAGTCGGCGAAGTAGATCGACAACTTCAAGAGCGGTAATGTCTGCTACTGGCTTGGTTCCAATCCATGGGAAGATATGAAGTTCTAGCCTTCTCAGCAACTTCACGGCATGCCGTGGAGTCCATTTGGCAATATTGAGTTTGTGCCAGTCACGGGCGACCGCTTCGAAGGAGTTGTCTGAGTTGACTCTGGCTAAAATTTTTTGCTGCTTTTTTAAAGCGCCGGGGTCTTTACTCTCAGCAACGACCTTCTTGGCCTCCGCGCTTTTTGCTCTTGCTTCTTTTAGGCTGACCTCACCCCAAACGCCCAGAGAAAGCATCTTCTCAACTTTCTTGCCATCCTTGAACGCTCTATACTTGAATTCCCAAATCTTTGATCCGTTCGGCTTTATCCGAAGCAGCAAACCATTTCCATCGTACAATTTATAGGCTTTGCTTCGCGGCTGTGCCGCCTGAATTTCTTTTTCCGTTAATGCCATTGTCCCTCACCACTGTTGACACCCCCATCAACACCCCCAGAATGGTCCGGCTTGGGTAAGACTTGCCAAGGCAGACTGAGATGCTGTCTTTAGCTAATATAGCGGGTTTGAGGGGAAATTTCAAGTCTCGTGGGACTCGGTGAAATGGGGTAAATGGCTCCGCGAGCAGGGCTCGAAGATTCCGCCTAACAAACAGAATATAAAAGCTAATATAGCTTTGGTTTTTGCCTAGCACCCCCAAAAACACCCCCACCTGTTGAGAAGCTCTCTGGGCTTTGCGTTAGCAATTTATTCTGTTCTATTAACGTTGCTACACAAACAGCATTAATGATGTCCGTTATTTCCGGACATCGCTTGCATAAACCGTTGCCCATTCTCTGCTGTCATGAGCTCGGCGATCTCTTGATAATGAAGATCAATGTCTGAGGGTGTTCGATAGGGACGGCCTGAGAATGGGCTACCACTACCGTGAAACTGAAGTTCGATATCCTGAATATACTTCACCTGGATCTCGTTGAGATTGTAGAGATGTTGCCATTCCTGCACGGTCTTCTGGATAGATTTTGCTTGCAGACTGATATATCTGGAATGCATCCAGTAGGCGGGCACGACAAAGCCAGCCAGGATCAAGCCGACGATCAGCAACCTCTCCCGCCATGTAAATGCAAAACTCTTGGTCTCCACCTTAGGGTCGGCTCCAGATTTAAATGGACGTTTTTTCTTCATAGCCGCAGAAATTATCAGTGCCGCAGCAGTCGTAACGCGTTGAGAATAACAAGAAGCGTAGCTCCAGTGTCTGCAAGAATGGCGAGCCAAAGGCTGGTATGGCCCGTAAAGGCAAGAATTAAAAACACGGCTTTAACCGCTAATGCAAAAGTGACGTTGAATTGAATGATTCGTAATGTCCTCCGGCCCAAAATGATTGCTTGAGCAACCTTGGTTAGATCATCCTGCATAAGCGCCATATCGGCGGTTTCGATAGCAGTATCGCTACCAATAGCGCCCATTGCAATACCAACACTGGCGAGGGCCAAGGCCGGAGCATCATTAACTCCATCGCCGATCATGCCAACAAACCGGTGTTCATCCATCAGACGACGCAAATGCTCAATCTTTTGCTCCGGCATGAGGTCCCCAAGCGCCTCATCTATCCCCGCTTTTTTAGCAATAGCATCCACCGTTCTTTGATTATCACCACTGAGCATAACCACCTTTTGGATTCCGGCGTCATGAAGAAGTCGGAGAGCTTCTTTCGCCTCAGAGCGAAGAGAATCGCCAATGCCAATGATTCCCAAAATTTCACCAGGGCATGAGTTGGAGTTGTGCGGAAGATGACCGACAATTGCCACAGATTCCCCTCTGGCTTCCACTTCAGCCAATTTGGATTCAACCTCAGGTGAGCAAACCCCATATTCATGAGCTAGCTTGTGATTCCCAATAAAATAAGGATGCCCATCAATTTTAGCCGTAGCACCACGACCCGTGATCGATTTATAGTCTGATGAAGTTTGCCATTCGATCTCCTGTTTTTTAGCCGTATCCACGACGGCCTTTGCAAGCGGGTGTGTGGAATGTGCATCGATAGATGCAGCGCGTCGAAGAATCTCTTCTTCTGCAAGCCAGGTCATCGTGATGACTTCACTAACTTGAGGTTTTCCCTGAGTGATCGTGCCGGTTTTATCCACGGCCAAAGCTCGGAGTTTGCCAACAGCCTCAAGATAAGCTCCACCTTTGATTAAGACGCCGTTTCGAGCGAGAGCGGTAAGTCCAGAAACGATGGAAACAGGGGTGGCAATAACGAGGGCACATGGACAGGCAATGACTAAGAGAACAAGAGCCCGATAGGTCCACTCAGACCAGACAGCCCCCGAAAGAAGTGGGGGCAGGATGGCGACCAAGATGGCAACAACAAACACCACAGGTGTGTAAATACTGGCAAACTTATCCACGAAGCGCTGAGTTGGCGCTTTCTGAGATTCAGCTTCTTCCACCAGTTTGATGATGCGGGCCAGTTTGGAATCGCTTGCCCCCTTGGTTACCTCGACGACCAAAGAACCTTCACCATTGATAGTCCCTGCAAAAACCGGGTCACCTGCTGCTTTCTCCACGGGGATGGATTCACCCGTAATAGGAGCCTGGTTGACGCTCGAATTTCCGCTGGAGACCTTGCCGTCTAGTGGAATGCGGGCTCCGCTACGGATACTGATTTCTGAACCCACGGTCACTTCAGAAACCGGAACTTCTTCATAGTCTCCATCCGCATCACGAACTAGAGCGGTCTCAGGGGCGAGCTTGAGCAGAGAGGCGATGGCACGCCGTGCCCTGCCGACGCTCCAAGACTCCAGTAGTTCAGACAAGGCAAACAAAAAGACGACCGCCGCAGCTTCATTACCTTCACCGATAAGCCATGCCCCTGTGACGGCGACAGTCATGAGGACATTCATATCCAGGCGTCTCTTGGTAATCGCAGACCAAGCCGCAGGGATCACTAACAAGCCTCCAGAGATAGAGGAAACAGCAAAGAAGATGTCTTTCGCCTGAGGATTGTTTACCAGCATGCCCACGCCGAGAGCGAGCCCGGATATGATAACAAGGGCGTTGCGTGGCAGCGAAGTGTTGTCGTGACCGTGCTCACAAGAGCCGGATTCTTTTTCGTGATCATGATCCTGTTCGTTGTTGTTCATATTGTTAGGCTTATGTGAAACGATGCTTGCTATCGTTTCAGGGAAAAGAGTGAGAAGCCGATTCGAAGCTCCATGCACTCGAATGAAAATGTTCGGTCACTCTGAATAACGGAAGCGGGCTTTCGTCTCATGACTGTGCTGTTCATTGCAGCCGCTAAGACCTTCAAAACTTAAATTCCTGATTATGAAAAAATTGTTTTTCCTGATTGCTGTCACGACTGCTTTTACAGTCCTGACTCCAACTATGTCTCAGGCCCGAGACAATCATCACTCTGCCGCTCGCAGCGTTTCTCATTCCTGCCGATTCTGCGGTTCCGCTGTGTATCGTGAGCGTGCGATCACTGGATATGATCGTCATGGGCATCCAGTTTATGGTTACCGCACACTCAGTCACCATTGCCGTTCTGACGGTCGCCGTAGTAATAGTCGCGGACATGGATCGGGTCAGGGGGGGCACATTAGCACCCCTGGATTCCACATGGATTTTGGAGGTCGTGAGCGTCATTGAGAGGTTGTTGGAGGGTGCAGAAGAAGCGGGCTCCAGAAGAGGGGCTTTGTCTGAGAGCCCGCTGAGTACTCATGGATTATTCAGATGTTTTTTCAGGTTAGGTGAACTGTAAGTTTCACCGGCGATTTTGCCATCAATGTAGGCCCGAACACTCCAGCCGTGGTAACGCACTCCTGTCGCTTCCACGACTTTGTAACGATGACGCTTGCCACTTCCTTCCGGCACTGAATGACGGCGTGAAAAAGTGAAGGTGACCTGTTTGGTCCGAGTATCCACAACGGCACCCTGCTTCATATCAAACACCGTTTCGCCGCTATCCTGCTTTACTACTTTATCGGCATCCAGGCTGTCACCAAAGAGTGTCCATTCCAGGCGAACTGCGGAGGGCTTTTCTAGATGAAAAGCGTTAGCGGAAATCTCCAGCCAGCGCTTTTGGACTTCCGTGGGGACAGTTGTGTCTTTGGGATCGTCGTGGTCGCTTTTTGCTGCGACTTGAAGCTTCACAGTGTTATCCGCCAGTCCTGTACCCGCTGTGATACAGAGCAGGAAGACGATCTTGGCCATGAGACGCAAAGGTTTGGATGTGCAGGTAATCAAATGAATCATGGGTTTTGGGGCTGTCGGTCTTCTGAAATGCAGAGGATGCGGGTCGCGAATTCGTCACCGAAAAGCGGGTGACGAAGGTTGAGTCGGAGGCGCATACCAGCCTTGATAGCAGCAGGTGAAACCTCGGTGTTGCGATAGGTCATCGTTGCCCACCGGGGGTAGCTGAAGCGGTGCTGAGAACCGTCATCCTGAAGAAAGACGATCTGGCGAGTTGAGTGGTCCACACTCTGGACTACTCCGTTCATCGGTGTACCTGAAGGTCTCTTGGCATTCGCTACAGATGGTCCTAGAAAAAGGGTGGATACCGCTGCAATAAGGATTTTGATGCGGGCATTCATGGTAGTTAGAGTCCTTGCCAACAGCGCCGTCTAAAAGATGGACGACGCTGCTGGCAGGTGTGGGATTAGATCAGCTCTGGCTTATTCACCGTGGGCACAAGTGCAGGCATACTCCTTGTTTTTGCAGGTAGGACACTGGGCAAGGTTGAGGTTGAATTTCTCAGTGACAGCCTTGGCTCCTTCTTTGGCTCGGATCTGAACCACAGTTGGAATGTCCGAGCCTTCGGGGATGGTCTTGTCACTGACCAGCTTGTCACCGTCTTTGGTGAACGCTAGCTTGGTGGGGGCGCTGCGGTCGCCCAAGGTGACGGCAATGACCTGCTCGGCTGGTGCTACCACCTTGTTGTCGTCATCCACAAAACGGATTTCGATTTTCTTGTCGGCATTGACGAAGAATTCGACATGTGGCTCGACTTCGGTGATGAGCTTGCCGCCATTAGGACCAGCCTTGGCCTCGTTTTTGTGATCGTGCTTGTCGGCTGCATTGACTGAGAAGGCCAAAGCCAAAGTCAAGAGGGCGGTGAAGAGTTTGGATTTCATGGTATGCTTGGGTTCGTTGGTTTGTGTTAGTGTGTTTTGCCGTTGCGAAGGCGAAGCCTAACCACAACGGAAATTGGGTTAATGGGATGCGGCGGCATCTTGTTCGATTGCCTGCCGCGCGGCCTTGCGCCCCAGGAGCCAGAACATGGCTGGGGTGACGGCCATATCGAGAAAGGTGGAAGAGACGAGGCCGCCTACTATGACGACCGCCACCGGATGCAGGATCTCTTTGCCAGGCTCATCAGCTGCCAGAACGAGAGGAATCAGGCCGATTCCAGCCGCGAGGGCCGTCATAAGGACGGGAACAAGACGCTCTAAGGTTCCACGCTCAATCATCTGGCGTGTGAACCCTTCACCCTCATGCCTCATGAGATGCAGATAATGGCTGATCATCATGATGCCGTTTCTGGCAGCCACGCCACCGACGGCAATGAAGCCAACCAATGTGGCGATGCTGATGTTATTCAGCTTGAGATAGGTAAAGGCAAGCCCCCCCATCAAGGCAAGCGGGATGTTTACCAAAACCTGAAGCGCAAGCGATGCGCTACGGAAGTAGCCGTAAAGCATCAAGAACACGGCTAGGAACACCACCGCAGAGAACAAAGCGATTCGTTGAGTCGCCTCTTTCTGCGCCTGAAACTCCCCTTCAAAGGTGATGAAGTATCCCTCAGGTAGCTTGACCTTCTCCGTCACTTCCTTCCGAAGGCGTTCTACCAGGTTGGTTACGTCCGGCACGGTAGGTTTAATGGCCAGGGCAAAGCGGCGCTGACTGGCTTCCCTGAAGATGACGTTAGGCCCTTTAGCCTCTCTTACGTCCGCAATCTGGTCCAATGGTATACGCTGTCCTTCTTCCGTCTCAATGGGCAGGGTGGCTATCTTGTCAGGAGAGTCGCGCCATTCCAAAGGCAGGCGGAGCACCAAGTTCACCGCACGTTGCCCTTCACGCAGCTCCGCGAGCTCTTTTCCGCCAATGAGTGCGGAAAGCATTTCATTAAGCCTGCCAGGGGCAATACCATAAGCCTTGGCACGGTCCCGGTCTGCTTCAATGCGGAGCTGGGGAATACTGGAAGTCTGGTCCAATTTGGTGTCCTCGAAGCCTGGGATGGCTTTGGAAATTTTTTGGATCTCAACTCCGATCTCCCGCAGCTTTTCAAGGTCTGGTCCGAATACTTTAACTGCGACTGGCGCTGCCACGCCGCTCATCATGTGACCGATGCGGTCTGAGAGAGGGCCGCTGATAACAGCAAACACCCCCGGAACGCTTTTGATTTTTGCATTGAGGTCTGCCAGGACTTCTTTGCGAGTTCGACTTTCGCCCGCATTGCCGTTCGCCTCTTCTTCTGGATTACGAAAATCCACATCAAACTCAGCCGTGCTTACCGGAACGACGTGGTCCCCTCTCTCTGCACGTCCCAGACGACGCCCTACCTTGCGCACTTCGGGCACGCTGAGAATCTGCTGCTCAAGGACATCAGAGATCTTGTTCATCTCCTCCAGAGAGGTGCCAGGAGCGGCAGTTGCGGCGACCAGAGCAGTTTCCTCCTGGAACTTCGGCAGGAAGTCTTTGTTCATTAGGGGATACAGGGAGAACGACGCCACCAGCAAGGCAGCAGCTACTGCCAGCACCAGCGCAGGCTGGCTGAGAGCAAGGCGGAGCAAAGTCTTTCTCAAGAGACCCTTCATCAGACGGGTGATCAGACCGTCATTGTGTTCATGGCCTTCCTTGGGCCTCAACAGCAGGGAGCACAGCACCGGAATTGCCGTCAGAGACACGACAAAGGAAGCGATCATGGAAATGATCGTAGCAATGGCAATAGGTGCAAACAGCTTGCCTTCCACCCCGCTCAAACCAAGCAATGGCATGAATACCAGAATGATCAGGACTGTGGCATAAAGGATCGAGTTTCGAACTTCACCAGAGGCCTGAGCGATAACCTGAAGTCGCGGTTTGGGCTGCTCAGTCTCCGCATTCTCACGCAGCCTTCGGAAGACGTTCTCCACATCGACAATCGCATCGTCAACGACCATCCCGATGGCCACAGCCAGACCACCAAGAGTCATGCTGTTCACACTGATTCCTAGCCACAGGAATACCAGCATGGTAATCCCGAAGGACAATGGCATCGCCATCAATGTGATAAAGGTGGTACGGAAGTTCAGGAGGAAAAGGAACAGCACCACAGTCACCATCACTGCGCCCTCAATGATGGCATTGTTGAGATTGCCAATGGCATTATCAATGAAGTCTTTCTGCTGGAAAAGAAGTGTCGTTTCCACACCTGGAGGGAAAGTAGATTTCAACTCAGTCAGCGCAGTCTTGATTTCTTCTGTGAGTTTGCGCGTATCAAAGCCGGGGGCCTTGGTCACACTCATGATCACTCCATAAGTTGGAGATTTTTCTGGAGACTGGCTCACGGTGGCATCACCACGCATGGGTTCTACACCCCATTCGACTTTGGCGACGTCACTAATAGCGATTGGTCTGTCATTCACCTTCTTGATAATCGTCTTCGCGATGTCATTCAGCTCAACCGTCATGGCCAAATTGCGAACCATGATTTCGGTTGGACCGCTGTTGATGAAGCCTCCTGTCGTGGTGTTAGCTGCTTCCGTGACGGCTTTCTCTAGTTCGTCATAGGTCACCTCGTTGGCCAGCATCTTGAAGGGATCGGGTTGGATCTCGATCTGTTTAACACCTCCGCCCATGTTCAGGATCTCGGCGATGCCGGACACGCTCTGTAATCGTCTTTTGACAGTCCAGTCTGCAAGGGATCTGACTTCACGCGGTGGGATGTATCCCTCCTCTCCCTCTTTGATCGTACTACGGACACCGACCAGAAGAATCTCTCCCATCAGTGACGCTACAGGCGTCATGAAAGGTTCTGCGCCTTCAGGCAGACTGCCTCGCGCCCCTTGCAGTCGTTCCTGCACCAGCATACGCGCTCTGTAGATGTCTGTGTCCCATCCGAACTCGGCATAGACCAGAGAAAGAGACACGTCAGAGTTAGAGCGTAGGCGAGTCAAACCTGCCACACCCATCAGAGCGCTTTCGATCGGCTGTGTCACACGCATTTCCACTTCTTCAGGTGCGAGCCCTGGAGACTCTGTTAAGACGATGACTGTAGGCTTGGTAAGGTCTGGAAGCACTTCCACTGGCAGTTCAGTGGCGGTCTTCAGACCCATAATCATCAGGATGAGCGAGGCACCGATGATGAAGGCGCGGTTATGCAGCGCCCATTGGATCATTTTATTGAGCATGGCTTACGCAACCTCCTTGTCGTGGGATTTTGTAGGAACGGACTCGTCTTCCACCGGACCGCGTTTTTTGGTAAGGAGTGAAATCAGCAGCAGCACAAAAAGAACTCCGCTCACGTACATCCAGATTGGGCTTCCACCTTTGCCACTTCCAACTGATCCACTAGCCGCTCCATTTTTAGCAGCGACCATCTCGGCCTTTTTTTCAGGAGTCAATTCACCCCCGTCTGCCGCATGCTCATGTCCATGGGCAGCATCCAACGCCTCTTTCAGGGAAACGGAGCTGGCTCCGGCAAATGAGAGCGAGTAGGCTCCACGCGTAACTACCTCGTCCGCAGGAAGAAGCCCCGTCAGAATTTCAACAAAACGGTCATTGATTTCACCCACGGTGACCGGGGTTTTGACAAAGGCATTGGCCAAGTCGAAGTCCTTCACATAGACAAATCGATTGCCGCCCTCGCCCTGAAGGGCCGCTCTGGGAACTGCAACAATGCCTTCGCGCTTGCTCATCACGATGCTGAACTGAGCCCGCATATCCGCACGCAGTTTACCGCCTGTATTAGGAAGGCGAAAGATGGCGTCCAGAGTTCCGCTTTGCTTGTCAGCGCTGGTGCCGAAACGCAGCAACTCTCCATCAAACTTTTCATCAGGCAATGCGGCTACTTTGATGTGGGCAATGGTTCCAGGTTTCATTAATCCGGCCTGATGTTCGGGAACCCGAGCGACCGCATAGACTTCACTGAGGTCGGTGATTTCCAGCACAGGTCGGTCAGGTTCAATCGGATCTCCAAGGCGTAGCTCCACCCGCGTTACAAGACCGCTCAGTGGTGCGGTCAGAGGTATGACTGGTGGAGGATCTCCTGGTTGACGGCTTTCCACGCTGACCACCACATCACCCTTTTGCACCACATCGCCAGGAGCCACTTTCAGCTCGACGATACGTCCAGAGATTCGGCTGCTTACCGCACCGACATTGTTGGGAATGGCTTGAATCCGACCCAGGGAAAAGATGGTGGATTCGAAATCAGTTTCTTCAACCTCGGTGGTTTCAATCCGAAGGTTCTTCACTCCATTTTCATCCAGCACAATGGTACTGGATGATCTTTTGTTATCCTCCGCAGCGTTACTCAGGCTGGCAAAGGTTAAAGTGGATATAAACAAGGGAACTAAATGACGATTCATGACAAGCGTTGAAGTTTACTGCGGGGATTTGGCGGACCGAGTTACGGTGGGGACTGAGACAGGCGCAGGCGCGTACTTGCCTGTGGCCGCTTCATAACGGATGCGTGCCAGATGGAAGTCTCGGGCTGCGTCCAGAACAGCAGCTTCAAGTTGCAGCCGCTGATCGCGGGCTCGCAGAACGGCCAGAAGATCCGCCTGCCCAGATTCGTAAGCTTTCTGCATGGCTTCCATTTGTTCGTTGGCCAACGGCAGCAACTTCTCACGAGTCTCGCGAACGATGGAGGCGTTTGTTTCCATTTCCCGCCGAGCGGTTCCTGCCTCTCCGTTGATCTGAACAGCCAGCGCTTCACTCTCCAGACGTGCGCGCTCAGCGGACGCCGCTTTTTCAGCAATTTCACCCTGATTCCTATTCCATAGAGGAAGTGGTATGGAGATGCGGAAGCCGATGAAGCCTGTGCGTTCGCGCTGACTAGGAGTGACATCCTGCATCTCCCGGCCCGCGAAAATTCCAGCACTAATGTCTTCAAAGCGCTTGGCCCTGGCTAGGTCTTGGTCCGTTCTGGCTGCCTGGATTTTTGTCTGAGCCAATTGGTAGTCAGGCCGCTGTGCCCAAGATGAAGCACCAGGAACTGACATGTCTGGGAGATTGCCAGACACTGTCAGTGAATCCTCGGCCCGAAGTCCCAGCATGGGCTTGAGCTGGCCTAGCAGGCTCACGCTTTGCGCTTCGAGTAGCCTAGCTTCCACCCGCAGACGCTGGGCGTCCAGATCCACCTGCTTGGCATCCAGAGGGGACACCTCTCCTGCCTTGGCCCTGCCTTCGGCGAATTGTGCCAGATTTGAGGCAAGGTCGGTCTGCCGCTGTCTCAGTTCCCGTTGCTGGGCTAAAGTCAGCAGCTGCACGACCTGCTGCTGAGCTTCGGCGATCAGCTTTCGTTCTGCATCTCTGATCTCCAATTCGGCAGCACCAATAAGTTGAGTGGTGAGCTTTTTCTCCAAGCTCAAACGCCGAGTGATCGGGAAGGCTTGATCAATTGAGAAGACATTAGACTGGGGACTAACGTTACTTTGGTTCTGGAATTCATAACCAAAAGTAGGGTTTGACAGCCGTCCTGCTCCAAGGCGACGGCCCCGGGCCTCGTCTATGGTAAGACGGGCTGCCTTAAGAGCAGGATGGTTATTGCGAACACGGTTGGCAATGTCTCTCAAGGTGATATTGAGAGCTGACGCCTGAGTTAGGGAGAGGCTGAAAACAGCAGCAAAAATGAGTGTGAAACGGAACATGAAATGAATGGGTTGAGGTTGCAGGCGTGGACATGCCAAACCTGTGTGCAAAGCAGAGATGCGCGTCTAAATCGCCATTCGTGGGCGAATGCGCATCAGAGCATCCTCAAACCAAAATAACTATGCAACTCGCTACCTCTACGGCAGCGCTAGGCAAATACGGTCGTTCATCCTCGAACGACAGTCCGCTTATCCGTTGTTCTTCGACCAACACGACCGAAAGAGCTCGGTCAAAGCTGAAGAAGTCATCCATCAGCACTGCGACGAAAGCGGGTACTGTCACCGAGACCAATGTCGCGGGAGTCACTTGAAGGTCCACCTGCAATGGCTGGTGGGTCTTCTTCTCACCTTTCGATTCACAGGCGACAGAGTCGCTTTCCTCACAAGGAACAGCCTCAGAACCTTCGTCAGAAGATGCCTTATGGCAGTGATCCACCACTGTCTCAAGGGCTACCTTCCCGTGGTCACAGAGATAGCCTCGCTGCGTCCCGAACACCTGAGCGCACGCGACTGCCAAAAAGGCAAGCGTGAGAAGGGTGCTACGCGCAAAGGACTGCATGTGTGCTACTGATTCCTAATGAAGGGAATTGTTCAAACAAATTTTTCAGCAATTTGAATGAGGTGGATCTATCACCAAAATACCATAGCCATCGGACATGTCTTTGGGCCGGTGAAACGTGACTGCATAAGATGTCTCCTCCAGGCCAGAGGACGACCATTCATTTGACCGTAGCATGCGCACGGCAATGTTTCTTTGATGTTGCGGTCCTGCAGTCATGCCAAGGCAGGCATGCCAGCATGAGGCGTTGTTCTTGATAGATTAACAGGCTGGTGAGCTGGGCAAATGTGGTGATGAAAGCAAAGGAATGTAAAAGTTCTTATACCAACAAGGGTTACGAACATGCGGTAACAGATGCAAGATCACTTCATGCATGACCGGGCTGATCGATTTGATGTGCATCGGATATTACTATTCAGTTCGCCCGTCGCCTTTTCTGCGACATGGCGACTTTCGCTGGCTTTCGGATAGCGAGGAGTGTGACCTCCATCCGGCCCAAAAGATGCTTCGCATCATTTCACTGTAGATGTTGCGTGAGAAAAGATTTCAAAACATATTGCTTTGTTGTCTTTTGATCCCCATCTCCCGCTATGGACTGGAAATTTGAATTATTGCTGGCTTTCCGGGCCATTATGGCGGCAGTTTTAGGCGGTTTTGTCGGATGGGAGCGGGAACGTCATGGCCGCGAGGCAGGCATACGTACCTATGCTGCCGTTTCATTGGGCGCATGCATCTTTGGACTCATCTCTTCTCATGCCAGTACAACCGGAGACCCTGGCCGCATCGCTGCACAGGTCGTCACAGGCGTGGGATTTCTCGGCGCTGGGGTCATTTTGCGTGATCAAGGGCGCATCCATGGCCTTACTACCGCTGCCACATTATGGGCCACGGCTTCGGTAGGCCTAGCCATTTCCTATGGCATGTACACCCTTGGGACTTTGGGAGCCTTGATCATTTTCAGCCTTCTGGCGGCGCATCATCTACCCGCATGGACCCGTTTCAAAAATCGCCATGGCGATTGCTCTGCTCAGAGGAAAGACGAACAAGATTCATAGCAAAGACCGTCCCGACACTAAAGCAGAAGAGTGACTGGCGTAATTTAATGACGGCGGCGGGAAGCGCTCGGCTGCAAGCTGCACATGTTCAGTGAGGCATCGTTCAATAGCACAGCATATAACACCATGTGATATGCCTAACAAGAAGGTAAATAAATCAAAAACATCTGTTCGTTGGCAGCTCCAATAAGCATTGCGGTTTTTTTTGCTAATATTGAACACAACTCGCCGAGAAGCCACTGAGGGCTGGCATTTCCCCCTCCCCGAGATGTCGATCACCCATTAAACCCCAGGTTCATGTTCTCCCGATTTCCTTTCCTCACCTTTCCGCTTCACTCGTTTACCGAAGTTTTAGCTAAGCTCCCACCGGAATCGGGTACCCGGCTTCGGCAGCACCTCAAAAATGCTACCTATTCAATTCGCCTTGTGAGGTATTGGTGGGCTGGCCAAGCCTTGGCCAAGGAATCTCGCCGTTTGGGTCGCCCGCTTACAGTGGTGGATGTCGGATGCGAACGAGGTTGGTTGAAACATTTCACTCCGGAAGGAGTCGTTGATCGCTGGATAGGTCTGGATTGGAACCCACGGCAGGAGCTGATTGCCTTGGCCATGTATGATGAAGTTCACCATGCCAATTTTGATATGCCATTGCCGCTGCCTTCAGCAGTCGCTGACGCTGTCGTTTGTTTGCACGTATTTGAACATCTACCTCGTCCTGGAGCGACGATTGTAGAGATAAGCAGATTGCTTGGCCCCGGAGGCATTTTTCTTGGAGGCTCACCTACCATGCCCGGCTGGCTTGCCGGATTGCGTGAAAAATATTTCAGGAACAGACTTAGCCGTGGATTGGTTGCGTTTGGTGGGCACATTACCGTTCTATCTCCACAGCGGTGGAAAAACTTGGCCTCAGACGCTGGGCTGACTCCCGAATTCATTACAGGAAGCCACCTTGTCCGTTACACTGGCAGTAAGCTGGAAAATTATCGCTGGTGGTTGAGGCTCAACCAAATTTGGGGAGCCCTTTTGCCTTCACTAGGATCTGAGGTCTATATTCAGGCACGTCGCACTCCAGCTTGGGCAAGCCAAACGGATCGACTGTCGTCACAAGATCCGCATTGGCGTGGTCTCTGGGTTGGACTTGGTTTGGCGAGCGTAGCCGCAATAGCGGCGATTTTTATGTTTTTATCAGGTCATCGAGGAGATGACAGTCACATACAGTCTTTGACCGCTTGGCTAGATGCGCATCAAAAGGGGACCGATATTTTTGTGATTGGCGATTCAGTGATTCATCAAAGATTGGCAGACCGACAGGACACGCTACAAGCTTCCAATCAAAAGGAGCTTGTGGACTTTATGCATAAGCATCCAGGGGCACATCTGCTGCTTTCCATGCAGTCGGCGTTGGAACTCATCCAATCAGATGAACCCGCCCTATGGAAAGTGGATTCTCATTTGGATCTCGATCATCACGATTATCTTCTGCTACGTTTTAACGACAGTGGAACGGCCTTGCCAGAATACCTTCTCGGGCACCAATGAGAAACTGCAACGAACTTGGACGTATAACAAAGGCCATCACTTGGTCCGATTATTGGGCTACACTCCGTTCCATGGGCGGAGTGGCTCTCAAATAAACTCTGTGAACAGCGTAAAGCATTTCTTTTCAAATATCCATCCGCGTGCAACACCATTAAATATATTCAGCCGTGGAAGAAGATGGCGAGGGCTTCACTAAGGGCAAGGTAGAGCTCCCAGTAGCAGTTTTAGGCGCAGGGACGGAGATAACTAGAACGGTACGGAAACCGTCGACGGTGCCTCGGCCATCATAAAGGGACTACATCCCGTGAAAATGAACTCTGCTTCGTAGCGCCAAATGCCACCCCTAGTCTCCTTGTTTGATGGTTTTTGATTGAACCAGTCCTGTATTCATTCCCTTGCCTTACGCTCCACATCATAGAGCCAAACCGATTGGGCTGAAAGCTCACGACTAGCGCTGTGGTCGGCTATCCATCATCGTAGCTATTGATATAGTCCGTATCGGCACAAGATGTGGATCTTTGGCTTTTCCTTCTTTCTGGCTTAGCCAGCCGCAAAAAGCCCGGGCATCATCTCCCCTCACTCGGACCACGGGATAGTCCTGGGGGCACTGTGTAATAGTATAGTCATGATGAAGCTGATTTTGCCCTTTCCCTTGCGCCTTGTTGGTTGCTTGAACAAATATCGCATAATCTTCAAATCCTGTCTCATGAATGCAGAACAACACGTCTGCTCCTTTATCGAGATGAACTTCATAACCGAGGCTGTTAGTCGAGAGGACAATCCTTGGTGGCCTTAGCGGGCCTTTGCTAAAGGTGGGAAACCGGCGATCCGCACAGCCTCATCCTCTGGCAAGCCATCAAGTTCCAGGACTTCAATGTCGCGGAATGGAATACTGCTGTGGATGGTCATCACACCGGACGTGTATTCATCATCTGTAGCGATATAGATGGCTTCTCCGTTGACTCTGCCGATGAGATGATTGCCGACAGCGACGAGTTCGAGGGTGAAGTCATCACCTAGACGTTGGGTCCGGTTTTCTGGCAAAAGGGCTTTGGCGCTGGGCATGCCATTGGGAGAGCTCGTTTTTAGAAGTTTGGCAAAATTCTGACCCGGGTCTTTCTTCAGGGCATAACTCACGTCGGAAGAACGGATGCGAACGGAGGCAAACTGTTCCAGATCGGGTTCGGTTTTGAAGCGCGCACGGATGCCGCCGTTGCGAATCTTGGCCCATGATGGATAAAGGATGTCCGTCATCTTGGGATCACCCGAAGCTGCTTTTCTCGGGCTGATCCATCCGTCTGGGCGCAAGCGTCCGTCAGGAATGTCTTCAGAGTTAGGGTAAACTTGCCGCCATTGGCCTTTGATGACAGGTGTGCTATTCGCACTCGCAGTCTGGGGAAGCTGTTTGGCAGTGGCAGGCGGCAAACCGGCGATCCGCGCAGCCTCATCCTCTGGCAAACCGTCGAGTTCCAGGACTTCAATGTCGCGGAAGGGCATGTTGCTGTAGATGGACATGATGCCGGACGTGAATTCATCATCTGTGGCGGTGCATAGGACCTCACCGTTGACTCTGCCAATTAGGCGGTTGCCGACGGCGATGACTTCGAGCGTAAAGTCACCCTTTAGACGGTAGGGTTGGTTTTCCGGTGAAAGGAGTTTGGAACTGTTTACATCTCCGGAAAGGCGGTTTTTCAGAAGTTTGGCAAAGCTCTGACCGGGATCCTTCTTCAGGGTATAACTAACTTCATCGGAAGAACGGATGCGAATGGAAGCATACTCTCCCTGGGCGGCTTCCGTTTTGAAGCGTACACGAAATCCGCCGTTGCGGATATGGGTCCACAGCGGGTGAAAATTAGTATTACCGGAAGCTGTCTTTGGGTTGATCCAACCATCGGGCCTCAAGCGTCCGTCAGGGATGTCTTCAGGGGTGGGGAAAACCTTCCGCCACTGGCCTTTGACGGCAGATATCACACCCGCGCCGGTAGCCTTCTCTTGTGGTTCAGGAACTGCGGCTGCTGTAACAGGCAAACCAACAATTCGCAAAGCCTCATCCTCTGGCAGGCCGTCGAGATCGAGGAATTCAACATCCCGAAAAGGAAGACTGCTGAAAATGCTCCTGCTGCCAGGCGTGTACTCATCATCGGTGGCGATGTAGGTGATTTGGCCATTGATTTTGCCAATGAGTCGCTTGCCGACGACAATGAGTTCTAGGACGAATTCACCCCTTAAAGGCTGGGTGTCGCGTTCCGTGGGTGCAATGTTGTAGGATCTGCTTTCACCATTCGCAAGGCGGCTGCTTTTGAGAAGTATAGCGACACTCTGATCGGGGTTTTTCTTCAGTGAGTAAGTCAGTTGCTCCGCATTGAAAGTGTTGACACAAACAGAGGCAAATGGTTCCAAGACAGCAGCTTCGCTTTTGAAGCGCGCGCGGACTCCGCCGTTGCGAATTTTCACCGATGACGGGAAAAGCGGATCACCTCCTTTGGAATTATTCGAACCTGCTGCTTTAGGGCTCATCCAACCATCAGGTCTCAAGCGTCCGTCAGGGATGTCTTCAGGGGTGGGATAAACCTTCCTCCACTGGCCTTTGACAGCAGGTACAGATGTTACATTCGCAGCTTGGTCGAACGGTTTGACATACCATGCCGCCCCCCCCAAACCTGCTATAAGCAGCATCACCGCCACCCCCGATAGCCAGAGCCTTTCCTTCCGCGCCACTACCTGGGGCTGTGCTTGCCGTGGAGGTTGTTGGCGGCTGAATTCGGACCGCTTCGGACGTGCCTCTGAGGGCAACAAGGCTGCCGCAGACGGCTGGGCTCCCGGCTGTAGCACCTCCGCTTTCACCACTGGCTGTGTGACGATGTGATCCAACTCATGCCTCAGGTCTGACATTTGCTGGTATCGCTGGTTACGATCATTCCGTAACGCCTGCGCAATGATATCGTCATACCTCGGGTCTAAGCCAGACACCTGTAGGCTGGGCATTTCAAACATACCCTGAGGCAGCTTTCCGGTAAGCATCTGGTAAAGCATCACTCCCACTGCATAGATGTCTACCCGGTGGTCCAGCGCCACGCCTAACACCAGAGCCTCGGGTGCCATATAATGCAGTGTTCCCATGGCCATGCCGCTCTGGGTGAGTCCGGTCTGTGCCCCCTTTGTCATCTTTGCCAAGCCGAAGTCAGCCACCTTCACACTACCATCATAACCGACCATGATGTTGGCAGGCTTGATGTCGCGGTGGATGATCCCCCGGTTGTGAGCATAGGCCAGAGCATCACAAACATGACAGGTGATGGCCATAGCATGATCCGTATGCAACCGTTTGCTGGCTGAAATCATCTTCTGCACATCTGTGCCCTCGACGAATTCCATCACGATGTAGAGCAACCCTGAGGTGGTTTCGCCAAAGTCATAGACATTGACGATGCCAGGATGGTTTAACTTAGCCATGGAGCGGGCCTCATTCTTGAATCGTTCGATGAACCCTTGGTCCGTATCTCCAAGATCTGCCGAGAGAATCTTGATGGCCACTAGCCGGTCGAGGCTGATCTGTCGGCCCATATAAACGGCTCCCATGCCGCCGCGGCCTAACAACAGGGTAACCTCATACTGCGGCAAGAGCTTTTGCAATTCCTCAACAGAGGGCGTCTCCCACCCAGCGCTAGGAGGCTGGGCAACTGGTTCAGTCGGGTGAGATCCGGAGTCGCTGTCAAAGAAGGCACGTCCCAAGGCACTGAGATTTTCGTCATTACTTTCACCGAAAGTGGATGATGTTTCAGGCATGGGAGCGGGAGAGTTGATCGTTTTTTTAATTGGCCGTTATTCCAGGCAGTATTACAAAGGACTCTAGACTAAAAAGAAACGATGAGCTTGGTTAATGCCGAACACGCCGATTTTTTCCCTACGACGAGGTGGAGCCATGTGGTTCGGGCGTGTAGGGACGGCACTACAGGACAAGTGGCACTGAACGAATTGGGCCGCAAATACTGGCGCCCCATCTATACCTTCGTACGCAGCCGCGGATATTGTCTGCATGACGCAGAGGATCTGACACAAGCTTATTTCGAAGGTTTTTTTGAGCGTCGATATTTGGGACACGCGAACCCGACAAAGGGCCGCTTCCGGGCATTCCTCCTTCATGATCTCAAGTTCTTTCTTTCCAATGAGCGGGGGAAAGCCGATGCTGCAAAACGGGGAGCGAAGGTATTCTTTGTGCCAATGGATACGTCCGAAGTTGAGTCGAGGCTGGATACCTGCGATTTGGCCGACAGTAACGCTGACGCTTACTTCGACCGAGAATGGGCTTTGGAGATGGTGCGACATGCCCGCAATGAACTTGCGGGTAATTTTCTGGAGCAAGGGAAAGCCGCTCTCTTCAACGTGCTGCAACGAGGGCTCACTGAGATTCCCACAGAAGAGATTTACCAAGAGTGGAGTCGCGACCTCGGAATGTCTTCCGGAGCACTTAAGGTGGCGCTGCACCGGTTGCGCAATAGCTTCCGGAAAGCGCTGGAAAGCCAAGTTCGAGAGACTGTGGACACTGAGGAAGATGTGCGAGCAGAGATGAAGCACTTGCGCGGAGCCCTGAGTCAGTCCCACAGGGAGCTGGGTGATTGAAGAGGGCGGGAAAATCATGACAGCTCCTCAGAAACGACATGGGCCACTAAGGATTTTAATACATCTAGTTAATCCATCCGATGCCTTATCTTGTAAATTTTAGATAGGGCCAGATCTCTTGAAACCATTGCCCCGTCCGTTAGCTCACAAGCAACTCGGTGGTCAAATCCGAAGGTCTCACTGCAGCCAATCCGACCAACTGCTTTGGGACAAAAATACACAATGAGTTACCTGGGCTTCTTGCCATCTGGAACGAAAGTGAATGCAGCCTTTCCTGCACCTCCTGGAGACAGGCTCAGTATTTCTGCTGTTGTCTCGCTACGCAGGATAATGAGACGAGGATCCCCACCACCTTTAGTGGCAATTTCCCCTTGGTCGTTAACCTCCCAATCGAAGGTAACGATACCGTTCCAGCATTGCCGCGTCCCTTTTCCACCAGCGTCAAACCACCAAACATCCCTACTGCCATTACTACCACCTTTTACCTCCCACAATGCCCGGGTGATGGTCTTCCTGATTTGAGATTTCTCGGCGGGGGTCACCATTCTGTTTTGCGCTTCTGAGGGCACCTTGCCGTCTGGAACAAGAGTGATCTCGGTCTTCCGATGGCCACCCACGGTTTGGAGGATGAGCATTTCTCCTGCTGTCTCGCTATGAAGGGTGATGAGACGAGGGTCTCCGCCACCCTTGGTGGCAATTTTTCCCTGTTCGTTGACTTCCCAGCCGAAGGTGGTGAGACCTTGAGAACTTTGCCGCGTTCCCCTTCCACCAGCATCAAACTGCCAAAACTCCCGAGCACCTTTCACTTCCCACAAGGTCCGGCTGATCGTCTTCCTAAGTTGAGATTTCTCAGTGGGAGTTGCCTTCTTTCCTTGTGTGACCGCAGGCACATTTCGGGGTTCGTCAGCAGCATAGAGTGCTGATGAATATCCAATGAAGAGTATGATGAGAGGGGCTAGGAAGTTCATTTTTGTCTGACGTCATGAGAGCGTCAGACGGGACTAGGGAAATTGGAGAGCGCGATTACAGAAAAATGCATTGCCTCGAACTTTTCGGCAATTTGTCGATGTCTAGCCTGCCTTGCCGTTCTTTGGGGGCTGGGCGTTCTTAACTCAGCTATGCAAAAGACGTATGCGGGTCATTGCGACCATGTCGCTTGACGGTTGATGCTGTTCTCACAGTAGGTGAAGTGAACTCACTTCTTTCCTTTATCGTGGAGGTCAGGTGGCTCGGGTGGTAGGGCGGTAATGATGGGGGCTTTATTTCGGGTGATGGCATTGCCGATGATGTATCCCTCAATGTCTGAAGTGGGCACCATCCACTTGTCAGTCCCTGAGCCCTGGATAAAAACCTCACCGTTCACCAACACTTTCCAGGTGACTCTGGGGCGTTCACTATCAGGCAGGTAACGGATGCCGAGGCCATCTTTGAAAAAGTAATAACCGTCCTGCCTGTCTTGCTTGTAAGTCCAATAGCGATCAATGATCCGCGATTCGATGATCTTAAGTTGTGCTCGGCTTAACCTGCCTCCGGGCTCACCTGGAGTGAAGGCCTTGGCTGCATTTTCACCTTGGAATGGAGATGACTTCGGCTCAACAACAGAGACATTAAGCGTCTCCAGTTCTTTTCTGACCGCCACAGCCTCGTCCAGTTTTCCTGCCTTCGTCTGCTTGTCGAGAAGCTTACGAAGCTCCGCAGTGTAAGTTGCTTCCAGCGGTTTCGTGGCCCTCTCCACAGCATCCTGATAACGCTGCCGTAATTGAATCAACTCTTCATCCGCCGCAGAGAGCAAAAACGCCAGCCCGAGAAAGAACCAAACAACGGAGATTGTCATGAGGCTTTTGCCTGAGCGAACGACATCACCGCCATTTTTCATGGAGGCTTGAGGGATGGCTAAACGAGTGTCTTTCATGTTTAACGTCAAGGCGTCGAAGGAAATAAGGAAGTCCAGGCACGCGATTACAGAAAAATTCACCTATCGTAAATTTGGCCATATCTGCATTAATGGCACAATATCTGAAGCAACTTCATCACCCTCTTGATACAGTAATCTCGTCTGGGTTTGCCTTATCGCCTGCCTTTCTCCAGCATCAACTCGGCGATCTTCCGCAGGCTGTTGTCTCCAAGGTGAGCAAAGGGCGGCATCTGTGGTAATTCAGGACGTTTTTTGCCGGGAGATTTAGCCCAGGTGACGATGCCATCGGGGTTACCCGCATAGATTTGGGCGATCTCGGTAAGCGGCGGGCCAACGAGCTTGATGTCCGGAGCATGGCAGGCGGCGCAGTTCATGAAGAGCTGCTCTGCATTCGGCTCCACAGATTTTGGTATTGTGGCTTGCGTCTTATTGAACGCTGCTAGCGCAGCATGGTAGGTCTCAGTACGCTCTTTGATGTCCGCTTTGTGTCCCGCTAGCGCGGCCTCACGATACACATGTCGCCCACTGCCCATACCGAGTACGACAATGGAAAAAAGCACCCCGATGAGCCAGTAATGGCAGCCGATGCTTGCATCATCGCGTCTCAACTCGGCAAAGAGCAGCAGCAGGGTGAATAAACCCATTGCGGCCCCACTGAAAATGATGACATAGAGTTGAGTCGTGATGCCAACAGAAGGCAAGGTGAAGAGCAGCAGCGGCCCGAGTACGAACTGAGTGAGTGTGACGCTGGCGCACAGCTTATAAAAGAAGCGACGCAGCTCGGGACGTGTAAAGCCATACAGGTGTGTGAGATCAGCATTTTTTCGCCCGAACCATCCCGCTAGGAACAAGCCCGTCATGGCAAGGCTCGCAGCCATGAAGTGCAGGTAACGCGGCAATACGTTGCCGATGCTTAAACTAGAGAAAAAGCCTCTCACCTTGTCCCACTCGCTGGGGAAGAGCATGAGGTTCACATTCGCCAAAAAGATTAGCGGGATGAAAAGGAACAGCAAGGCCGCGCCCAGACCTGTGAACTGATGTAGCATCTTCCAACCGTTCGCCGACCACGCCTCCCACTTGTATTTATGCAGGTAGGTGAGCAGAAAGGCGATAGTGACTAGAGGTACGATGAGCAGCCAGGCATGGCCAGTGAGAGCATTCGCCGAATACCACTGCATAGTGTAAAGCAAATTGATGCATAGAAGCGGGCCGATACCCATCACGATGGCGAGGCTTTTGTTCACGGTGATCGTCTGAGCGATCTCATGTGCGAGGGCATCCCAACGTTTGTCTTTGAGTCCCAGCCACTCGAGCACCACCACGATTAGCGAACCGCCAACCATGAGGTTCACAAACAGGATATGAACGAGAAAAAAGATCACGAGGCAAGCCACTAACACCCACTCCGGCACGGGCAGCGGCAGAGGGAGATCACGCGGGATAGGTGTAGCGGCGAGAAAGGTAGGCATAGCAGGCAAATCAGGGGGTGGAGTTGGCATTGGCAGTCATTGCTGGTCTCCAGCAGTGGGAGCGACGACGATCCCGGCGCTTTGCGCACCTTGGAGACTCTCGGGATTCTCTTTCAGTTGCTGGATGTAGGCGACGAGCGCTTCTGCCTCCCTGTCGTTGCCGGGGAACGGTGGCATGAAGGTGCGAGTTTGGTGCATGCCTTTGATGAAGAGGACCATGCCAGCGGTGTCCCACGGCTTGCCCGCGCCATACATGGCGGTGAACTTTTCGATCATGCCATTCAGCCCCGTGGTACTGTGGCAGCGTGAGCAAGCTAGCATAAAGATGTCCTGCCCTGCCTCGACTTTATTCGCGTCGGTCACGTCATGATGTCTCACATAGGTGGCGTGTTTGAGGAGGCCCTCGCTTTGCAGGAAAGCCAACTCGTCTTTGTGAACACCGTTGGAATACATATATTCACCGATCACCCACGGCTTGCGCATGAACTCACGCGCCCGCTCAAAGTGTCCGAGCAGCCAGATGCCCAGGAAACTAGGGATGAGCAGTGCCCAACGCGGCACCATGAAGCTATTGCCCAGGCCGCCAATACCCACCACGAGGAAGGCGATGATAGTCCATCCAAGCAAACTCTGGAACTGCCCATGCCAGTTCATGAACTCTTGTGTCAGCAGCGCCACTGAGCTATTGGCCTTCATGGTATCCGGGACGGCGTTCCAATACCAAGTGCCAAAGAGAAAAGTGCCCAGCAGGCTCACCAACACAACATGTGACAGGCGATAGACGATCCAATGTCGCAGGCGCGTGCCTTCCCCCCAATGGGGGCCTTTGTTTCGGGTAAAAAAGAAGGACGCAAACCACAAGAACACCGCGCCTGTCATGAATGCGAAGCAGGTTCGGAAGCCGAGTTGTGGCGCATAGAGCGGGTTCGTCATGGCGTCCCAAAAAGCTCGTGTCTGATTCCACTCACCCGGCTTCATCATGAAGCCCAGGACGGCCACGATGAGGGCCATTGTGATCCACGACATGATGCTGAGCGCGACACCAACTTTGATATGCTTGCGCTTCTTCTCAGGCGTGTCTGCTTTTTTCCAGGTGAGGAACCACCACATGATGAGCGCGACTTCCGAGATGAAAACCAGCCACTCCATGAACCAGCCCCAGAAGAAAACACGCAGCAGCGAGCCGATAGCAAACGGCGCAAATAGCGAAGTGGAAAGCCAGATGCCCACACCCGTCATTGCGCCTACGGTGGTCGTCACAATGAAGACAATGAAGGTAATGCGGTAGGCCAGATGGTCCACGTCTGGCCGGTTGTGCTTGTGTGCCCACCATTCCATCCACGCCAATAGCGGATACGCGCCGACGGCCAGCGGATGATTAATGAGCACATGTACGCTTGCGATGAGACCGATGATGAGTCGTCCACCAGCGAGATGATCCATGTAAAACGTGGGGAAGTCCATGACGTAAAAGACTTCGCATATCGTGGGGGTTTGGGAATGTGGCAGAGTGCCGCACCAGTTACTTCGTCTGTCAATCAGAGCGCGCTCACCCCACAGGTGGCATCTTCCCGAGCTTGCGTTGGAGGGTGCGGCGGTCGATGCCCAGCGCCTCTGCAGCGTGGGAGATGTTTCCTCTGCAATCGTGTAGCACGCGCTGGATGTGCTCCCACTCAAGACGGGCCAGACTTGGCGTATCATTGGCAGCGGGACGAGGCGAGGTTGCAGCCCTACCTTGCAGAGCGGCGAGCACTTGATCGGCGCTCGCAGGCTTCAGCAAGTAGTCGTCCGCACCAAGTCGGACTGCTTTGAGAGCGCCAGGAATACTGCCGTATCCCGTGAGAACGATCAGACGTGCTCTTGGTTGCCTTTGGCGCAGCGCAGAGATCAAGCTCATACCATCCACGCCTCCCAGCCGCATATCCAACACGATGCCATTGATGTCTGCGGCTTCCACAAGGCTTAGTGCCTCATATTTGCCAGCGGCTTGCAACACATCACAGCCGCGACGCCTTAATGCGAGGGCTAGCGTGGCACGAAAGCCTTCATCATCTTCAATGAGGAGCACATTCATGTCTTAGCGGAGTTGTGTTGAGGCAAGATGAGCGATACTCGCGCACCGCCTCCGGCCCGATTTTCGACTTCCACGCTACCGTTCATCGAAGCAGCAAGCCGACGCACGAAAAATAGCCCCAACCCCATACCGTTGACTGGGTCACGCGTGGTGCGGAAAGGTTCGCCCCAATGACGTAGTATCTCATCGTCGAATCCCGCTCCTCGATCCTCGATCACAAAGCGCAGAGAGCCACCCTGCTCATGAACGCGGAACTGCACGATCGACTGATCCACAGAGGCCATCAGCGCATTGCGCAACAGGACGAGCAAGGCCTCACGCAGCCCCGCGCAGGCCACAACTGCCGAGCACGCTTTCAAATCAACCATCACACGCGTCCGTTGCATTTCAGGAAGTTCCGCAAGAGCCTCGTTCACAATGCCTGCGACAGCAAAAGGCTGCGCTGAGCTTCCAGTTGCCTCCTGGCCCAGTTCACGAAGGCGTTGTAGCACTTTCTGACAGCGCTCCGCCTCTCGAACGATGATAGCCGCAGTCTCCGCGTCAGGATGCGCATGCATCTCCGCAGCAGCGAGTGTGATGGTGCCGAGCGGGGTGCCCAGCTCATGCGCAAAGCCCGTAGCCAAAACCGCCAGGGAAAGGAACCGCTCCCGAGCTTCGAGTTCCGAGCGCAACCGTTCGCGCTCCATTTGTAGTCGATGTGAACGTCGACGCAGCGACAGCAGCAGCGTCAGCACAAAAGCACCGGCGAGGACCAGCGCCACGAGGAAGCCCTGGATAAGCATTTCGTCTGGCAACTGCGAGCCATTAGCCAAACGTAGCGGCACCGCATGATGCCATAACCATAAGAACGCGACCGTCACAAGCACTCCCAACCCAATCACGGCCGAGTTCCTCAGAGCCACAGCTGCCAAGGTGATCTGCACCAAATAGAACAACGCGAAGGGATTTTGTAGGCCACCCGTCCAGTGCAACAGAAATGTCAGCGTAAGTACATCCCATAGCAGGATGTGAAAGAAACCTTCTCGCAACTCCCACTGGATCTGACGCAGCCACCACTCCAGCAGCACATTGACCACCAAAGTGAGCGCTACAGCGATGCCACACTGAATCCATGGCACTTCCACACCAATCCACCAAACGAAGAGTACAGTGATGGTTTGACCAGTTGCTGCCAGCCAGCGCAGCAGCATTAACACACGCGCCGAAAGCGCCCCACCTACCCATACCTCGCTGAGCCCCAGCCAGCGCTGCCACCGTGGCTGGGGTGGCAGGACTGAATGTGTGACTCGGTGAATCATGTCTGCACTGTGCTCCAGCACGCCCTACTGTCCAACAAGTGCGGCGATTTGCCGCAGTGACTAAGGCATGCCGACATCTTCATATAATCCCGCACAATATGAAGACCGCATTTCTCTCCGCTATCATCATGGGATTCATCGCCCCCTCGCTCATCGCTCAGGTGCCTGCCGCATCCTACGCCCTCTGTGCGGCGTGCCATGGGCCAGATGGCAAGGGTATCGGTGCCGGCACTCCTGTGCCCATGGCACCAGCACTCGGCGGGTCCAAACTAGTCGCTTCTGGTGATGGTGAACTATTTGCCTCCATTGTCTTCACCGGTATAGCCAAAGAAGATGCCAAGTTTCTCGGTATGATGGCGCCGCTTGGTGCCGTGATGAAGGATGAGGATCTCGCCGACATGCTCACCTATGTGCGGAGCAACTTCGGAAACACCGCCTCACCCGTCACCGTCAGCCAGGTCAAGGCCTGGCGTGAAAAATACAATGGTAAACCCATGCAAAAGCGGACCGACCTGGAAAAGCAAGCCACCACAGGAGTTGCCGCCAAACCATAAGCCATGCGTCCCTGGCCGTTTATTTCGCTCATCGGCACAGTTGCCGTTTGCTCCACCTTCTTGGTCAACCTGTGGTTCAGCAGTTCTGTACCGAAGCGATCTCTGCCCATTTTCACTACCATTGAGGAGGACTTTATCGCCGTGGAACGTAGCGGACAGACCGTGCACATCGCCTCTCTGCGAGGGAGCGTCTGCGCCTTTGCCTACCTCTATACCGTCTGCCCCCATGGATGCGCCGCCGTCGTCGGAGAGATGTCCCGACTTAAAGAAACCCATGGCAGCCGCCCGGATTTTCAGCTCGTTTCTGTCTCTGTCTTGCCGGAACGCGATCAGCCGGAGTTCTTTCGCAACTATGCCGAGGCCATTGGTGTGAAGCCGACCGACCCCTGGTGGTTCCTCCGCGCGGAACGCCCTGCCATGGAAGCTTTCATGACCGGGGTGCTCAAACTCGAAGCCGCGAAGGCCATTCCGCCGGACGAGCGCTTCAACCCTCTGGAAGTTTACGAGCATGACCTGCGCATCGTCCTTGTTGATCGCCAGCAGAGGGTGCGCGGTTACTACGCTGTCTTTCATCCTCAGCAGGAGATCGCCAACCTTATGCGCGAGCGCCTGCACTCCGACACTCTCACCCTCCTCGACGAACCCATCACAACGACACCATGAAACACCTCATCACTATCGTGGCCCTCATGACAGCATCCTTGCGAGCTGGTGAACCTCAACCAACCTACCATTACGAAGGTGAAGTTGCAGGCGTGGTCTGCAGTGCATGTTCTAGCCACGTCAAAGCCGCGCTGAGCAAGCTGGAAGGCGTCCGTGAAGTGAAGATCGCCCTCGGGAAAGAAGGCTCCCTGCCACGGATCAAGCTCATCTCCACCTCTCCCAACCTCACTCGTGAAGCCGCCGTCAAATCCCTCGGCGAAGAAGCCAAAATGTATGACATCCGCAGCCTTTTTATAATTCGCATTCCAGGCGCATAGGAAACTGGATTCGGATATCAAGCGATAAGTAGACCAAGGAAGACTGGCCGTCCCACCACAAGGCTAACGCAGAAGTGTATTGTGCCTTTCGTGGCTGGAGATTTGCAGAGGCCTATGACCTAACCGGAGTAGCGGGCTCCACGTTCATGAGTTTTTTGCCTCCGCTGAACTTCGAGTCTTCTTTGACCTTATCAATTGGGCGATTTTTCTTATAGAGCGTTATACGGTCAGCCTAAAAAAGACGTAAATCCACACTATTTGGCGCAACACTCTGCAAAAAAGTTTGTGCTGCGAAGCGTTGAACTGCGACGCTTTGCAACTCCAATCAACTATAAAACATTGATCCTGAGCGTTTTGGAAAATTCCTTGTGATACATCTTCAACTCTTCTGGTGTCGGCATATCAATTTTGAATGAATACCCAACTGATCAGGTAAGATGCGAAGAGAAGTTTTTAGCTTACCAGAAAACCAAGGAGCTTTCGTGTGTAGATATATGTGAATTGCGGCGGGGAAGGCTTCCCCTCGTGCCTACTATGTGCGGCACTACCCCTTCGAACGGGAGGGGTCCCGTAACGCCCTCTCCCGCCCCATGACGTAGGCAGCCATTCCAAGGCTGCTACCGCGAGGAATGCAGCCCACGCCATTCCTGCCCAATACCAACACAGAAAACTCCCGACTGCGGCACTCCACCAAGCCTTCGATTCGCTGTCAGGTCCTCCGTGTTTATCTTCCTGCCCAAAGGGCAGTTTAAGCCGCCGCCCATTTATACCTTCACTTGGCGGCTTTGATGCCTACGGGCGGCCTGGCCGTCAAGGCATCCAAAGGCTGTCCCTCAAGGGCACCCTCCTTTGAACCCTCCTATGACTGCCCGTCCTCACCTCCGGCGGTTGGTCAGCAGGTTTTGCGCGCGCGTGCGTGCTTTTCGCAAAACCGAAACAGGAGGAATAACAATGAAGACAACAGACATCTATGAACAGGTAACAACCAATATTATTAGCCAGCTTGAGCAGGGGATTGTCCCCTGGAAATCACCCTACTTTTCAAAGGTCGGCTTTCCCCGCAACTTCTCCAGCGGCAAGGCTTATCAGGGGATCAACGTCTTTCTGCTTGCCAGCCGCCGCTTCACTTCGCCTTATTTTCTGACCTTCATTCAAGCCAAAGAGCTTGGTGGCCACGTCCGCAAAGGAGAACGAGGTTCTTTGGTGGTCAAATATGGCACCTACACCAAGCACGAGGAGGACGCAGGCGCGGCAGCAGGCAGTGAGGAAGAGGCGGAAAGGCGCGGTTACCTCAAAGGCTACACCGTGTTTCACGCCTCGCAGATCGAAGGGATCGAATTCCCAACGCCTGAAAACCTGCCGGAGCTTTCCCTGACGGAAAAGACCGCTCGCGCCCGTGAGATCATTGCAGGCATGCCGAACCCGCCAGCCTTCAGGGAAGGCAGCGCCGTTCCTTGCTACCGCCCCGGCACAGATAGCGTGAACATGCCGGAAGGCCGGTATTTTGACAATGAAACGGTTTACTATTCCACCCTGTTTCATGAGCTGGCCCACAGCACTGGCCACGCCTCCAGACTTTCCCGCAAGTCCTTGATTGAGAACAAGGGTATCAATGCTGATGGAGACACCGCCCGTCAGGTTTACGCGGAGGAAGAACTTGTTGCAGAAATGGGAGCGGCATTCCTCAGCGCCCATGCAGGCATTGAAGAAGACGCGGCCAACTCAGCCGCCTACCTGCAAAGCTGGATCAATGCCCTCAAATCCAAGGATGCCAGAACCTGGATCATCCGCGCTGCATCCCAGGCTCAGAAGGCAGCCAACTACATCTTGAACATTCAACCGGAGGTGCAGGCATGAACGCGGCAGCCTCAACTGGAACAGATGTAGAAATGCTTGAGTCCGCCAGACTGACGGGCCTTGAACTTGAAGAGCCGGAAAGTGAGCTTTTGGTACGTGCAGCCAAGCCTTGGCAGGAATGGTGACCATATGCGCCAGCCCCTTGAAGCTGTTGCGGCCATTGTGCGCGGCATAATCTCCAGACGCTTACCGTGAAGCCTTTGCGAACCGCCCCCGCACTTGAGCGGGGGCGGTTTTCAATTCCTGGACGCTCCGCTAGCTCCGCCCGCTTTGCTCAGTGCTAGAAGGCCCGCCCGGCCCGCCCTTGATTTGGTCACGCTTGGCGCTTGCACGGTATCCCGTGGAAACTCCGGTTTACTCCGGCAGCCTTGGTGGCTCTGGGGCCGCAAAAAGAAAACTTTTGCGGCAAAGGCATCCAGGTTCCTCTATAAATTAGATTCTATCCCGAACTATGGCAATCAACACAACTCCTTCACTCGAGCAACTTAAGCAGGCGGTAAAGATCCGCGAGCAGATCGAAAGACTTCAGGCAGAGCTTAATTCAATCCTTGGAGGTGGAGGAGCCAGAAGAGGCCGTAAGCCCGGAACAAAAACCAATGATGCTGGTGATGACGAGGTAAGTGAAAGCGCAGCCACTGGTCGGAAAAAGAAAAAGCGCACCATGTCAGCTGAGGCCCGCGAAAAGATCGCCGAAGCTCAGAGAAAGCGCTGGGCAAAGGCCAAAGAATAGCGGCAATCTGTGAGCCGTAACAGGCTTACTGAGCAATAGCCGCGCCCGGAAATCCGCCCAAAATTATACAAGTGTTTATACAAGGCGGCTCCAAAAACAGGCAAATCAGCCCCACAAGTTGCAACTGGCCGCAAATGCGCAGCCGTTGCAAACGCTTGATAAGCAAGTTGTTGCAGCAGGCTGCAACAGGCTGCAACGCACAGCCTTATAACAAGAGTGTCCGCGCTCCTCTCGCCCTCGTGCGGATCCCTCCAACCAAACGGCCCTTGCTGAAACAAGGCAATGATTGGGCAGCCATCAAGAGAGCGTATCGAGAGGAGCCTGGGCCCTCCCTCCTGCCCTCACCCTTTTCTTCGCAGCTTCGCCGCCCTTTAAAGACGGCGGACAAAGTGTCCGCGCTCCTCTCGCCCTCGTCCGATCCCCCCATCCGATCGAAGTGTGCGGATCCCTCCAACCAAACGGCCCTTGCTGAAACAAGGCAATGATTGGGTAGCCATCAAGAGAGCGTATCGGCAGGAGCCTGGGCCCTCCCTCCTGCCCCAACCCTTTTCTTCGCAGCTTCGCCGCGCTTTAAAGACGGCGGACAAAGTGTCCGCGCTCCTCTCGCCCTCGTCCGATCTCCCATCCGATCGAAGTGTGCGGATCCCTCCAACAAAACGGCCCTTGCTGAAACAAGGGCCGTCTAAATTCAGGGTCGGTTCTGAAGGATGCTGTTACTGCACATCCAGCTCGGGTTTGAAATCCGCTGCGTGATAGGAGCTGCGCACGAGCGGTGCACTGGCCACATGGCGGAAGCCTTTTTTACGGGCGATCTCCTTGTAGTTCTCAAAGGTATCCGGGTGGATGTATTCGATCACTGGCAGGTGCTGAGCGGAAGGCCGCAGATACTGCCCCAGAGTCAGCACGGTGACGTCGTGCTCCAGCAGATCGTCCATGGCCTGAAAGAGTTCGGGCTCCGTTTCACCGAGGCCGAGCATGAGGCCGCTCTTGGTGGCGCACTTGAAGCCCATCTCCACGGAAAGCTGCTTGGCTTGCTTCAGCACTTTCAGGCTGCGGTGGTATTGAGCACGGCTGCGCACCAGAGGCGTCAGGCGCTCCACGGTTTCCAGATTGTGATTGAAGATGTGCGGGCGGGCCTGCATGACCACGGCCAGAGATTCGGTCTTCTCATTGAAATCGGGCACCAGGATCTCAATGGTGATGTGGGGCACGGCCTCACGCACGGCCTCGATGGTGCGGGCAAAGTGCTCGGCACCCCCATCTTTCACATCGTCACGCGCCACTGCGGTGATGACGACATGGTTCAAACCGAGACGTTTGGTAGCCGCCGCCACACGCTCAGGCTCATCGGCCTCCAGCGCGAAGGGTTTGGCCGTCTTCACCGCGCAGAAGCCGCAGGCACGGGTGCAGCGGTCCCCGGCGATCATGAAGGTGGCGGTGCCCTGGCTCCAGCACTCCCAGCGGTTCGGGCACTGAGCTTCCTCACAGACCGTGTGCAGTTTCAGGTCGGAAATCAGGGATTTCGTGCTCCAGAAAACCGGGTCACGGGGCAACTTCACACGAATCCAGTCGGGTTTTTTTTCCGTGTGCAGCGCGGGGTCAATTTTACAGGCCATGATCAGACTTACGAATGCAGTCAGGCGGGGGTTGAGTCAAGGATGGGCTGAGGGAGGGGGGTAGAGGTGAAGGGGTCAAGGGGTCAAGGGGTCAAGGGGTCAAGGGGTCAAGGGGTCAAGGGGTCAAGGGGTCAAGGGGTCAAGGGGTCAAAGGGTCAAAGGGTCAAAGGGTCAAAGGGTCAAAGGGTCAAAGGGTCAAAGGGTCAAAGGGTCAAAGGGTCAAAGGGTCAAAGGGTCAAAGGGTCAAAGGGTCACGAGCGCCAGACGACAACGGCTAAACTCAAAAGGCCTCCCCTCCCCTGCCTTGCCCCTGCCCTGCCCTGCCCTGCCTTGACCCTGCCTTGACCCTGCCTTGACCCTGCTTTGCCCCCCCTTGCGTTGACTCCTCCCTCCTCTTGCACACTGGACGCTTTGCGCGAAACTAACGGGTGCCAGAAAACGACCCCACCAAACCCGCCCCTCGCTTTGAAGACCTTCGCGGCGTGCTCCGCTATGTACCGCAGTTTCGCCAGCGCGTCTTTGTGATCGCCATCGATGGGGCCTTGATGCATCAGCCGGGGTTCCCAGGTCTGCTCCAGGATGTGGCCGTTTTGCAATCGCTGAACATCGAGGTGGTGCTGATCTTCGGGGCCCGGGCGCAGGTGCGTTACCTCGCCGGCAAAAGGGGCGTGACCCTGAGCAATGACGACGGCATGGGCCAAACGGATGCGGCGACGATGGAGGTGGCGATCGATGCCATCACCCGGCAGACGAGTGCCCTGATGGCGGATCTCACGGCCCTGGAGATGCCCGTGGCCGTGGCCAATGCCCTCGCCGTGCACCCCGCCGGTGTGATCAACGGTGTGGACCAGGAATTCACCGGCCGCATCGAGCGTGTGGATACGGAGACGCTCAATGTCTTGATGAAAGCGGACATCATCCCCGTGGTGCCGCCGATGGGCTATGACAGCCGGGGCACCACGCTGCGACTGAACTCGGATGCCGTCGCCGTGGAGGTGGCCATCGCGCTTCGGGCCGCCAAGGTCATCTTCGTCTCCGAAGCCGGCCTGACCAACTCGGAAGGGGAACGTCTGGCCCAGATCTCGGTGGGGGATGCGCGGGAGATGTATCGGCGGAAAGATCCGCGCTACGACATCAACCTGCTCTCCAAGCTGCGTTATGCCGCCCTGGCCTGCCAGGAGGGTGTGCCGCGCGTGCACATCGTGGATGGCAATCAGGATGAAGCGCTGCTGTCTGAGCTCTTCAGCAATGAAGGGGTCGGCACCATGATCCATGCCGATGACTACCAGCAGATCCGCCCGGCGGAGTCCTCCGATGTCCCTGCCCTGCTGTCCATGATGCAGCAGTCCATGGATGATGCCGCCCTGGTGCCACGGACCCGGGAGCAGATCCAGTCGAAGATCCATGACTTCTTCGTCCTCGAACTCGATGGCAACCCCATCGGCTGCGTGGCGGTGCATGATTACGATGAGGGCGGGAAAAAGACCGGTGAGCTGGCCTGCCTCTTTGTCCGGCGCAGTCATAAGAATCGCGGCCATGGCCAGAAGCTGGTGGCTTTTGCCGAGGAGACGGCCCGGCAGCGCGACTGTGAGGTGCTGGTGGCTCTGAGCACCCAGGCTTTTCGTTTCTTTGAGGAAAAAATGGGCTTTCTGGTCACCACTCCCGACGCCCTGCCCACCCCACGCCGGGAGAAATACAATCAAAGCGGGCGAAACTCCAAGGTGCTGACCAAGCCGCTTCGTTAGCCCCGCCATTGCAGCGATTTTCTTTCAAAATAAATTAATTTTTCTGTCGCATCTGAAGGCGGTGGCATGACATGTGCATGGGCTCGGGGGTGAAACCCCGCCCATCTCTCCATGAACTCACCTCTGCCTCGGGCCGTGATCGCTGGCCTTCTTTCCCTCTGCGGTCCTGCTCTGGCGGTGCCAGATGAAGTGCAGCCCACGGTGGAGATCCCCGTCATCCCGGCGGTGCCTGCGGCCGATATCCCCGAAAGTCCCATGGGGGGCGTGGGCCTCCAACGGATCCGCTTTGACCGGGAGTTCGACTCCCCCGTCATGCTGGCCACCCTCCCGCAGGGAAATGGAGAGCAGGTCATCGCCATGCAACGCGGCGAGTTCTGCGCGGTGAAGCTGGATGGCAGTGGCGAGTGGCGCAGCTTTCTCGACTTCCGTAAACGCATGGAAGGCATCTACCTCTTTGAGGAAGGTGTGCATGGCATCGCTTTCCATCCCGAGTTTGAAAAGAATCGCCTTTTTTACCTGAGCTACACGCAGAACGATCCCCGCCGCACCGTCATCAGTGAGATGCGTGCCAGCGATGGGGATAAGCCGGTGGCCCTGCCGGAGACGGAGCGCATCCTGCTGGAGATCCACCAACCTCTGGCGGATCACTGGGGCGGCCACCTCCTCTTCGGGCCCGACGGTTACCTCTACCTCGCCCTCGGAGATGGTGGCCTGCGCAATGACCCCTATCGCCTCGCCCAAAACCCCTGGGTGCTGCATGGCAAGGTGCTGCGCCTGGATGTGAATACCCGCACCGGGAACCTGCCCTATGGCATCCCCAAGGATAACCCTTTTGCCGAGGACCAGATGGTGCGCTCGGAAATCTATGCACTCGGCTTTCGCAATCCCTGGGGCCTGAGCTTTGACTCCCAGACCGGCCACCTCTGGCTGGCGGATGTGGGGCAAGATCTCTGGGAAGAAATCAACCTCGTCAAAAAAGGGGCCAACTACGGTTGGAGTGATCGGGATGGCCCAGACGCCGCCGTTTTTCATCCCACGCCGCTGATCCCCGATACGGCCACCACCCAGCCGGTGCATGCCTACACACGCATGCGGGGGGAGGGCCTTTGCATCGTCGGCGGTCACCTGTATCGAGGCGAGCAGATGCCCGCGTTGCAAGGCATGTATCTGTTTGCGGATTGGGGCTACGGCACCCTTTGGGCATTGGAGCTGGATACCCAGGGTGAACGCGCCGTGCGCAGGCACGTGCTGCATCGCCGCGATGAAGGCAGTAAACTCAACCCCACGCTGGTGACCGCTGACGTGGACGGCGAGCCCGTGATCCTCTCCCAGGAAGGCGCTCTCTATCGCGTCGAATACATCGAGGAGATCGCTCAAGAGTAGTTCGCCGTTGGGGAATCCCCCTGAAGACTCGGTGGAATTCCAGAATCGGCTTCCCCTATTTTACCCGGATAATATTTGACTTCATTTTTACCCGGGTAAAATAAGACCATGCCCTCGAAGCCACCGCCCGCCTCCTCCTTTCTCTGCACCGCCTTCACCAATCACCGCCGACTGACTTCCGGTCCTCTCGATGAAGTGGTTCGGAGCGCTAAAGCTCATCTGGAAACGCAGTCGAATGATGGCGAGATGGAGATCCTCATCTTTCGAGACGCCACCGGAGAGCAAGTGGATGTGGATCTGCGAGGCGCATTGCCCCAGCTGCTCCAGCACCTGCCCGTGCTCGCCGCACTGCCAGACGATGAAGAGGTTCCCGAAAACACGGCACCAACTGGCCCTGGCCGCCCCAAGCTGGGGGTCACCGCTCGGGAAGTCACCCTCCTGCCCCGGCACTGGGCTTGGCTGAATGAACAGCCCGGTGGGGCCTCCGTGACCCTGCGTAAGCTGGTGGAAGAAGCCAAGCGGGCCTCACACACTCGGGATCAGGTGCGACGAGCCGAGGAAGCCACCTACCGCTTCATGGCCGCGATGGGGGGGAACCTGCCTCACTTCGAAGCCGCATCCCGAGCCCTCTTCGCTCACCAGCGCCCAGCTTTGGAACAAGCCCTGGCGGATTGGCCCGTGGATATCCGAGACTACACCCTCCAACTCGCAGCGAAAGTGTTCACCGCCGAGTCATGAGCGTGAAACTATCCGCGATGCGGAACGTATCAGGCTCTCCAACTTTCCAGCGCCTTCATGCTCTCTCGGCTCCTTCCCCTTCTCGTCCTTTTCATCGGCACCTCCGTTCAAGCGATTGACGATTACAAGCTCGGCCCGCTTTCCCAAGAGAAGCCCGAGGTGCCCAAGGGCAAAGTGATCGCGATGTCGGCGCATGAGTCCAAGATCTATCCCGGCACCGTGCGTGACTGGTGGATCTACGTGCCGGCTCAGTATCAGCCCGAGCAGCCCGCCAGCCTCATGGTCTTCCAAGACGGTCACGACTATGTCGGCCTGAAGGGAGCCTGGCGGGTGCCCACGGTCTTTGATAACCTCATCGCCAGTGGGGACATGCCGCCCACCATCGCCATCTTCATCAATCCCGGGCATGCCCTCACCGCCCCCAAACCGGCCAGCGCCTGGAAAAACAACAACCGAGGCAAGGAATACAATACGTTAGGCAACACCTACGCCACCTTCCTGCTGGAGGAAATCATCCCGCAAGTGACGAAGGACTACCGGCTCTCTGACAATCCCGAGCAATGGGCCATCGCCGGAGCCAGCAGTGGCGCCATCTGCGCCTTCACCGTGGCCTGGGAGCGACCCGACAAATTCCGCAAGGTCTTCTCCACCATCGGCAGCTACGTGGACTTGGCCGGAGGAAATGTCTATCCTTCCCTCATCCGCATCACCGAGCGCAAACCACTGCGCATTTACCTTCAAGATGGTGCCAATGACCTGGACAATCCCTATGGCAACTGGCCCCTCGCCAACCAGCAAATGGACAAGGCCCTCACCTTCATGAAGTATGATCATCACTTCGAGTTCGGAGACGGCCAGCATAACAGCAAGCATGGCGCGTCCCTGTTCCCCGAAGCCATGAAGTGGCTCTGGCGGAAATAGTCAGGGCTTGGAGGTGGGTTTAAAATAGGTGGACTCGATCCGCTCCATTGGCGGGGCTGCCTCCAGAGGCTGTCTGAAAAAAGTCTAACAGCACGCCCAATCTCAAGGAGCGGCACTTGCCAAGTGCCGTGGGATGTGGTGTCGGAGCGGCACTTGCCAAGTGCCGTGGGACGCGGTGTAAAGGAAGAACGTGACATTTCCCAAGCCGTGACTTTGGCAAGTCACGCTCCTTGCGTGGGACTTTTCAGACAGCCTAATCTCAAGGAGCGGCACTTGCCAAGTGCCGTGGGATGTGGTGTCCAGGAAGAACGCGGCATCCCCCAAACCGTGACTTTGGCAAGTCACGCTCCTTGCGTGGGACTTTTCAGACAGCCTAATCTCAAGGAGCGGCACTTGCTAAGTGCCGTGGGATGTGGTGTCCAGGAAGAACGCGGCATTCCCCAAACCCTGACTTTGGCAAGTCACGTTCCGGAATAGAGCCGCAGTATGGAAGTAGGAACAGAAGCGGAGAAATGACGGTTGGAATCTTGCTAAAGGGACGTATGTTCGGTCAAACAATCCACGTCATGACCATCACCAAAGAGATTCCCTCTGAACAGATGCGGAACCTTGATTTGCATCAGGGGGACAGCCTACGTGTCGTGGCAGAAATGGGGTCCACCCTGTTGATTCAGATTGTGAAGGCTGCCACCCAACCCGCAAAACCCAAAAAGGGACGGGCGGGTGATTGGGCACGTAAGTATGTAGGAGCAGCGCAAGGAGCCGAGCCAACGGAAGATGTGCGCATGGCTCATTACAAGAACAAAGACGGCGTTTAAACTGAGGCTGAATGCGCGTCTTTTTGGATACCAACATCCTGTGAACATCATCGAGCAGCGGATGCCTCACGACACCGCGAGCCAGGCCGTTCTTGACGAATGCGACCAACGCGGATTTGAAATTTTCGTGGCCTGGCATGGGCTGGCTACGGTCTTCTACATCACCGCCAAAAAACGCGGCGAGCTTTATGCCATGCAGATGATGCGCGGCAAGGTGTCCGATGAACTCACTCTTTCACCGGCCGGATCACCCGACACGGGTTTCCGGCGGCGATGACATCGGCCGGGATGTCTTTGGTCACCACACTGCCGGCCCCGATGATGCTGCGATCCCCAATGGTCACGCCGGGGCAGATGATCGCGCCACCGCCGACCCACACATCGCTCCCGATGTGAATGGCCTTGGCGGCCTCAAGCCCCCGACGACGCTCCTCCGCATCCAGAGGATGGGTGGCGGTGTAAATCTGCACCGCAGGGCCAAAGAGAGTGAAGTCACCAATCGTCACGGGCATCACATCCAAGACCACGCAGTTGAAATTGAAAAACACCTTTCTGCCTAACGAAATGTTCGTTCCATAGTCGCAGTAAAACGGTGGCTGAATCCAGGCATCCGTCTTCTGCCCGAACAATTCCTCCAAAAGCAGGCGGCGTTCCTCCGGCTGATCTTCTCGGGAGGCATTGATGAGCTGACAGAGATCACGGCAGCGTTGACGTTCGAGAGCGAGCTGTGGGTCCAGCGGGTCATAGAGTTCACCCGCCAGCATCTTTTCTTTTTCGGTTTTCATGGGGTCCAGGGTCGGCCTTCGCCGTTGTCCTATCGAGGTCGTTTCCCGATCCACTCTTGCACCTGTTTTTCTGCATCTTCGCACAGAGACTTCAGCATCTCTGGGCTGATCCAGTCCGCGCCACAGGCCAGGATGGTCTCCCGCACCATGCCATCGGCGGAGGCCACCTGCATGGGATGCTCACGGGCATAGCGGTTGGCCAGACGCTCCAGGATGGCATCGGCGGTGGTGGTTGCCTCGGCATAGATCACTTGGAGGCCGCCCGGCTCGCGCTGCTCGTTGCGCTGGGTGTGGGTGCCGTCAAAGACCAGCACCACCTGCTTGCCACTCATGTCCTGATAAGTGCGCAGTCGCTGCATCAGCGCGAGTTGAGCGAGGTGCCGACGGCTGGCACTGCGCTGGTCACGCCGCAGTTCCGGCCAGGCGTGCATGACGCTATGACCATCCACGAGAAGATAAGAAAGCTGGGACATGAGCGGCTTTTAGAGAAAGGAGATCAGCATCCAAACGGGCCTACCATGGCCCGAGCAGGCCGTTTGCCAAAGGGCTTTGCGCAGGAATCGCCCCGAGCATCGCGCATCAAGCCATAGCCCCGATCCGGCCAAGAGACTTCGCGGCCCACTAAAAACCGTCTTGCCATCAAACCCGGAAGTTTGGCAAACTTGTCACTTCAGATGCACCACCCATCTGCCACCACCCGTCTCTTGCTGATCTGGGCCACTCTCGCCGCGCTGTCTGCGTTGCATGGAGCCAGCCCCATCATGATCATTGCCGAAGCGAAGGCACGCCTCGCCAGGCGTGAAGTGCAGACCCCGGTGCGCGTGCGCGGTGTGGTGACCTTTAGCAATCAACGCCTCGGCCTCGCCTATGTGCAGGATGACTCCGGCGGCATCGGCTTTGATCCACGCATCCAGTCTCACCCGCTGCCGGAGCCGGGGCAAACCGTGGAGGTGGAAGGCATGCTGTGTCGGCGGCAGGGACTGGCCATGGTGCTGCATGACCGCATCCAGTTTGGCCCCCCCGAGGTGACCATCGTCTCTCAAGAGAAGAAGAAGACGACCCCGATGCGCTTCGATCTCGACCTCGCCGCCCAAATGCGCATCGATGGCCTGCTCTCGCGCGTCACCGGCGTCATCCGGCGTGTCTCCGTGCCTCCTATCGAGGGTTCCCCCATGCTGGTGGAGATCAGCTCGCCGAGTGGGTATGCCATTGCCCGGCTGCCTTGGCGTGAAAGTCCCGAGACCCTTCAGCAATGGCTCAACGAGCCTGTCTCGCTCACGGCGGTGCTGGTCTGCCGGGCGGAGCCGCCCCTTCTCCCGGAGGATGCCGATGCGCTTCTGCTCGTGCCCTCACGCTCCCACTGGAGTCTCCAGGACAAAGCTCTGGATGAAGTCTTTCAACGTCCGCCGGTGACGGCGGCCAGTGCCATCCAGGCCACCCAACGCGCCAATGTGAAGCAGCGCATGCACATCGTGGGCACCGTCATCGCCGCCAAACCGAATGCCTGGGTCTGCCTGCGCACCGATGATGGCAGCATCGAAGTCTCCACCCGGCAGATGAGTGATTTCGTCCCCGGGCAAAAGCTTGCGGTCGCCTGTTGGCCGCAGCTCGAAGATGGACGGATGATGCTGCTGGACGGGGTCTGCCGCAGCCTGGGGATGGGCCCGCCGCCCGAGCCTGTGCACCTGGAACAAGGCTTTTTCCATCCCAGCCGTCAGCGCGAATTGGTGAGCATCTCGGGCATCCTGCGGAATCACTCCGTCCCAGGCGGCATCCCTCGCCTGAGTTTGGAACTGCCCAGTGGCGTCAGTTGTCTCCTGCATTGGGAGCCGTTCTTTCGGCCTGAGCAGGTCAGCTCGCTGGAGGATGGCAGTCAGGTGCAGGTCACTGGTCTCTTTCACATCCAGCATGGCGGCACGGATAGCACCGGCTTGCGCCTCAGCATCCTGCCCAGGACCCCGGAAGATCTGCGCGTCTTGGCCGGCCCCTCGTGGTGGAATCAAGAGCGCCTCACGCTGGCGGTGTGGTGGCTGCTCGGCATCACAGGCCTCGCCGTCCCCGGCGCTTTGGTTTTCCGCTGGCAGGTCTGGAGGCAGGCCCGCCACATTCACGCCATGGAAAGCAAGGCGGCTGCGGAGGAGGAGCGGCTGCGGATTGCACGAGAGTTTCATGACTCGCTCCAGCAGCAGCTCACGGGTGCAGCCCTGCATCTGGAGACGCTGAAGGGCGCTCTCGATGCCGCGCCGGAGATGCTGCCGCGCCTCATCGATGACACCACCGCCATGCTGCGCCATTGCCAGATGGAGGCCCGCCACTGCATCTGGGATCTGCGCAGTGAGACCACCGTGCGTGAAAGCCTGCGCACGGCGCTGAAAGACTGGGTGGAAAACCGGGTGCCGCCGCCCGCCCAGACGCGCATCGAATTTTACACCGAAGGACCTGAACCGCATCTGCCTGAAGGATCCCCGTTTCAACTGATGCGCATCGCTCAGGAAGCGGTGACCAATGCCCTCACTCATGCGGAAGCGCATCACATCCGCGTGAGCTTACGCACCTCTCACAGTCAGTTGGAATTGGTCATTGAAGATGATGGTTGCGGCTTTGAAGACCGCCTGCTCCGCCAGCCCAAGCCAGGGCACTATGGCCTCAGTGGCATTCAAGAACGGGCGTCTAAAATCGGTGCCTCGCTCTACATCACCAGCCGCCCGGGAAAAGGAACTCGGGTGTGTGTTCGCTATTCCCTTTTCTCTTTAAGACATGAAGCTTGTGCCTGAACCCACCATCCGCGTCATGGTCGTGGATGATCATTTTTTTACCCGCATGGGCGTCAGTGCGGCCCTGAACCTGGAAGCGGATATGGGGGTGGTGGCTGAGGCAGCTTGTGGTCAAGATGCCATCGATCTCTTCGTGCAGCATCAGCCGGATGTGGCCGTGCTGGATGGCAGTCTGCCGGACATGCATGGTACCGAAGTGGCGCGTGAAATCGTCAAGCGCTTCGATTTCGCCCGACTCCTCATCTTCTCGGTCGAAGAAACCGAGGAAGACATCCACCGAGCCGTCTCCGCCGGCGTGCGCGGTTACCTGCCCAAGAGCTCCTCCCGGCCGGATCTGGTCAATGCCGTGCGCACCGTCGCTGCGGGCAAGCGCTTCTTTCCTCAGCAAGTGCTGGGCAAGCTGAATGAGCGCCGCAACCACGTCACCCTCTCCACCCGGGAGCTGGAAGTGCTGCAAAGCATGGCGAAAGGCTGGCCTAACAAATTAATCGCTGCGGACATGAACGTCTCCACGGAGACCATCAAAACCTTTGTGGCACGCATCCTCGATAAGCTGAATGCCGAGGATCGGGTGCAAGCGGTCATGGTGGCGCTGGATCGCGGGCTTCTGAAACGTCCATGAGCCAACTGATCGCTCCACACCCTAAGAACGGACGTCACCCAAATTGGTGACACTGAGCACCTTCTCAAAAAAGTAAGCGCCCGCTGAAATGGCGGCGCTATGGGAACTCAACCACCTAGAACCAAACCCGGGCGCAACGCCCTTTCGTTGCTGCGTCATGCCGTCATGGCTGTCGCACTCTCGGTCAGTGCCGCTCATGCTGCACCGGCTAACTTTGAATCCGGCACCCTCACCACGCCGGTTCAAAATAACGGTGATCAATGGAATTCAGTCACCTTCGCCCGCACCTTTGCCACCGCCCCCGTCGTGGTCATGGGTCCAGCCACACAAGCCAATGGCGAGCCCACCGTCATCCGGGTCCGCAATGTCACCACCACCGGATTTCAATATCAGATCGATGAGTGGGAATACACCAACGGTTATCATCCCGCCGAAACCGTTCACTTCTTTGCCCTCACGGAAGGCACCCATGTCTTCGGAGCTCAGCGCTGGCAGGTCGGCCGCCTCAGTGCCGTGAATCGCACCAATACATCCGTCACTCTCAGCGGCTTCACAGCGGCTCCCGTCGTGCTCGGTCAGGTGGAGACCACGGCCAATGCCTCCGGCATCACAGGCAAAGGAGTCAAAGCCATCAAACCCCGCATCAGCAGTGTGACCAGCACCGGCTTCCAGGTGAAAATCGAAACCCAAGAGGCCGATACCACCACCCTGTCGAATGAAGGCATCGGCTACATCGCCGTCTCCACCGGCACCGGTTATCTGGATGGCAAGATCCTCAGTGCCGTCCGCACCAGCACGGCGGTCACCAGCAGCTTTGCCACCATCACCTTCCCGGCGACTCGGACGAACCCGGTGCTCCTCGCCCAGGCCCAATCCGCCAATGAAGCCGACCCCGGTGAAATCAAGATGGCCTCCCTGAGCAGCACCAGCGTGCAACTCCGCTTCCAGGAAGAAGCCTCCGCTGATACCGAAACGACCCATGCCGCGGAAGACCTCGGTTATCTCGTGCTCGGAGATATGAACGGTGAAGTCGCCGCGAAGATCGAAGTCGGCGATGTCACCGTGACTCAGTCCAATGCGACCACGTGGACCACCGTCACCCTGGGCAATACCTACACCGCCCCCGTCGTCGTCATGGGGCCGCTGTCCTACCGCAGCAGCACCTCCCTCACCATCCGCGTGCGCAATGTCACCTCCACCAGCTTCCAATTCCAAGTGGACCGCTGGGACCACCACAGCACGCAGACCCACAACATCGCTGAAAAGCTCAGCTACGTTGTCATGGAGTCCGGCAGCTTCGCCGTCGGCGGCACACGCTGGCAGGCGGGCGTCACCACCGGTGTGACACAATCTGGCACGACTCAGACCCTGGCGACCGGCTTCCCCAACAGCCCGGCGGTCTTCTCTCAAGTGGTGACCACCAATGATACCCAAGCCGTGCAATCTCGTGTCAGTGGCATCAGCACCAGCGGCTTCACCGTCGAGCTGGACGAGTCGGAAATCGACACCACCGCCCACGCTGCGGAGACCGTCCACTGGATCGCCATGACTCAGGGCACCAGCAACTTCTTCAGCAGCGGCATGCGCTTCCAGGCAGGCAATGGCACCAACCATGACAGCTCCTTCCGCACCCGCACCTTCGGTCGCATGCACGCGGACCCTTACCTCTTTGCCTCCATGCAGACGAAGAACGACACTGACCCTGCCACCCTCCGCTGGCGCTACCTGTTTGCCGATCGTGTGGACCTCGTCGCCCAGGAAGATGCCCACCCGGCTCAGTTTGGCGAAGGCACCGTTAACAACACCCACAGCGCTGAAACCGTCGCTTTCCTGGTGATCCAAGGTGCGGAGGATGTCGATGAAGACGGCGCGCCCGATGATTGGGAAACCACGGTCGGTCTTAACCCCAACAACGGTGCCGATGGCTCTCTCGATCCCGATGGTGACTTGCTGACGAACCAGCAGGAATTCCATAACCGCATCGATTTGGTCACTTCCACCAACCCAAGCACCTTCACCGGCGGCACCATCACAGTCAGCACCGTCACCACCAACGCTTACGAACGGAACGACGTCACGGCCAGCCCCACAGCCACCACCAATGCACGCTTGCGGTTGAATCGTAACGGCGGCTTCGCTCCTCTGACGCTGAACTTCACCCTGGCGGGCACGGCCTCCACCGATACCACCCGGGCTCCTGCCAGCAGCGGTGACTACTCGGCCTGGACAGCCGCCACCGGCGGCACCCAGGTGACCACCAGCATCGCCCTGCCGGCCAATGCTCAAAGTGTGGATGTGTATATCCGCCCTGTGGTGGATAGCCTGGATGAGTATCCCGAAGGGCTGCGCCTGACCGCCACCGCCAATGGCAGCACCTACACGATTGCCTCGCCCACCAATGCCGTGGTCATCATCAATGATGCGCAAGACATCCCCGCCAATGAGAAGCTCTTTGTCGGTCCTTTCATGGCCCAAGGCTCGGCAGTGACTTCCGCCTCCGGCTTCGCGACCGTGATTCTGAACGGGCCTAACAACAAGGCTCGCATCTCCACCACCTTCCACGGCCTGACCACACCGCAGGCTGAGATCGATGGCAGCCACGTGCACTACTTCAACAGTGTGGGTGGTGGCACCGTTTCTTCAGGCACCATCCTTTATGGTGATCCGGATGGCCTGCCTCCAGGCCCTCTGGTGGACTACGCCTGGACCATCGTGGACTCCGCAGGTCTGAAGGGCCAGCAGATCATCGATGCACTGTTCCGCAAGAACACGGGTGAGAACCTCTACATCAACGTTCACACCACTCGTTACGCCAGTGGTGAAATCCGTGCGGATCTGACACGTCAAACTGGCAGCCCGATCTTCACCCCACCCGCCGCAGCTCCGACGCTGGAGAACCTGGCCAATGATACGGAAGTGCGCCGTGAATGCGCACGCTTCCTCACCCAGGCCACCTTTGGCCCGACCGAGGCTGAGATCACGGCTCTGTTCAACAGCATCGCCAGCCCTAAAACCACGGCTTCCAATCGCATCGCCGCCTTCACCTCGTGGCTGAACACGCAGTGGGGCCGAGATCAAACCAGCCTGCTCGAATACAACCGTGCCGCCGATGCTCAAGAATGGGCGCTGTGGGGGGCTCAACCCAATCTTCCCGATGGCCTGCCGCCTCCGAACAATCCGACAGATTGGCAGCGTTGGGGAGGATCCGGCTATCGTGCTGTGCCCGTCGGCCTGAACAAAGAAAGCTATGACCCGGACAATCAAAACCGTCGTCGTGGCTGGTGGATGATTGCCGATCATGCCCATGATCAATTGCGCCAGCGCACCGCCTTTGCCCTGGAACAGATCTTCGTGGTGTCTGACCGGGATGGCACCATCGCCGCTCGGGCTTATGGTCACAGCCGCTACTACGACATGCTGGCCGATGCCGCCGATGGCGTGCGTAGCCTCCAACCCCCGAACAGCAGCTACAGCTCCGCCAATGGCAGTGCCTTCCGGGTGCGTGAGCTTCTGGAAGACGTCACCAAGAGCCCGATCATGGGTCGTTACCTCAGCCATCTGCAGAACCAGAAGGCTCAGTATGACACCAGCGGTAACCAGATCCTCTCACCGGATGAGAACTATGCGCGTGAGATCATGCAGCTCTTCTCCATCGGCCTCCTGGAACTGCATCCAGACGGCACCTTGAAGCTGGCTAACAACGGCCAACCCATCGCGACTTATGATAACGATGACATCAAGGAACTGTCCAAAGTCTTCACCGGTTACAGCTTTGCTTATGTGCAAAACAGCGCCGCCAACGGCTATGTGCCCACCCTGACCCAAGGCAGCTTCTTCGGAAGTTCCGGCGCGGAATACTTCCACCCGGGTTATGAGAACCCCATGAAGAACTTCGTGGCCTATCATGACGAAAGCGCGAAGAACTTCCTCACCGCTGCACTGCCCGCCTACACCGACACCACACCGACCACCGCTGAGCGTGAAGCCTATGCCGAGGCCGAGCTGGATGCCACCATGGACACCTTGTTCGATCACCCGAACATGGCGCCCTTCTTGTGCCGCCTGCTCATTCAGCGCTTCGTCACCAGCAATCCAAGCCGTGGTTATGTCTATCGTGTCGTGCAGAAGTTTGAGAACGATGGCTCCGGCGTTCGTGGCAACCTGAAGGCGGTCGTCAATGCCATCCTTCTGGACTATGAGGCCCGCACCCTGAAAAACGTGGACCCCCAAACGGTCAACAGCGTCACCTCCGTGAACGTCAGCCATGGCAAGGTGAAGGAGCCGATCCTGCGCTACATCCAGGTGCTGCGTGCCTTTGGCTCCAAGTCTCAGCTCAACGTGTCTGATCTCAGCAGCTACGGTTATCCTTCCACCCAGTTGGATAACCTCGGCTCGTCACCGACCCGCCTGCGTTATGTCAGCACTGTCAATGACCTGGGCCAGACGCCTAACAACATGCCGAGTGTCTTCAACTGGTATCTGCCGGACTACACCCCCGGTGGCCGTGTCGCCGCTGCAGGCCTCGTGGCTCCCGAGCTCCAGATCATGACGGAAAACCTCGTGGTCCGAGCCATCAACTACCACCGCACTCTGGAGTATTCCTCCATCGTCGATCCGGCAGCCACCCTGCCGAGTGGACAAGGTGGCAGCAACCTCCTGGGTGAAACCACCGGGCTGCTGGACAACATCCGTGCCGACCTCAGCCCCCTGGTGGCGGAATACAAAACCGTGCGTGAAACCGCAGGTGCGACGGAGCTCTCCGCAGCCACCTACCTCGTGGATCGCCTGGACGACCTGCTGTGCGCAGGCTCGTTGAAGGCCAAATACACCTACACCACCGGCGGCACAGACCCGCGCAGCATCATCATTGACCAGCTCGCCACCGTCTCTGTGGACGCACCACCTGTGTCTCTGGGGAATGCTGGCAACCGCGTCCGCGCCGCCATCTACCTCATCACCAGCAGTCCTGAATACATCGTTCTGAAATAAGTCACCGCCAGAGAAACACCAACCCACTTGCCCTCTATGAAAAACAGCAAGCATAAGGATCACTTCGATACTCGGCGGAACTTCCTCTGCCGCTCCGCCTGTGGCGCCCTCGGCGTCACCAGCATTGTCAATACCCTGGCTCACCTACGCCTCGTCCAGAGCGCCATGGCCCAGAGTGCTCCCTCGGATTACAAGGCCATCATCTGCCTCTTCCTCTATGGGGGCAATGACTCCAACAACACCTTGGTTCCTCTGGATGGCTCCGCACGGACCAACTATGAAAGCGCACGCCCCGTCGGCCACCCCATTCACATTCCGGTGAGTGGGACCGGCGCGGCTTTGCCTCTCACCGCCCCCTCCGGAGGCTTTGGTCAAAGCTCGGCGACTCAGTTCGGCGTGCACCCCAACATGGGGAATGTGCAAAGCATGTTCAATAGCGGGGACCTGGCCTTTGTCGCCAACGTCGGCACCTTGGTCCAGCCCATCACCCGCTCCCAATACATCGCCGTGCCTCGCTCCGTGCCCGTGCCACCTCAGCTCTTTTCGCACAGCGATCAGCAGCTTCAGTGGCAGAGCAGCTTGCCGGATCGCCCCTTCCAAAACGGTTGGGGTGGCCGCGCCGCCGATCTGCTCACCGCAGCCAATGTGAATCCGGCCAGCAATGTCTCGATGAACATTTCCATTTCCGGACAAAACTCCTTCCAGGTGGGCAGCTCGGTCGTTCAATACGCCGTGAGCACCAGCGGTGTGGTGGGACTCTCGGGCTACAGCTCGAGCAGTCCTTATTTCGGTCCTGGCACGTATGGGCACGCCGCTAACTACGATGTGTCACCCGTCGCCTACTCACCGAACGATGCTGGGAAGACCCTGAAAGCGCTGGACACCATCACCAAGCTGACACGCATGCAGTTAGGTGAAACCGAAAGCCACTACCAGCACCACCTGGAAGAAGGCTACAACGAAGTGATGAAACGCGCCCGAGACAACGAAGCCATCGTTGGCAGCGCCCTGGGCGGCTCCACCACCTCCATTGACACCGCCTTCACCAATGCCTTCCCCGGAGTCACCACTCTGCCGGATGTCGCCAACCAACTCAAAATGGTCGCTCGTCTCATTCAGGGACGTTCCTCGCTGGGTAACAACCGTCAGATCTTCTTTGTGAGCATGAACGGCTTTGATACTCATCAAAACCAGCCCACCGATCATGGCAACCTCATGGGCAATCTCGACAAGTCTCTCAAAGGCTTTAAAGATGCCATCGCCGCCGTCGATCCCTCCCTCTGGGATGATGTGCTGCTCTTCACCCACTCTGATTTCACCCGCACGCTCCAGCCCAATGGCAACGAGACCGGCTCTGGGACAGACCACGGGTGGGGCGGTCACCAGATCGTCATGGGTGGCCCTGTGATCGGTCAGCGCATCTATGGCACCTTCCCCGACCTGGCCCGTGCTGCGGGTCAAGATGTGGACAGTAACCGCGGACGCTGGATTCCCACCACGGCGGTGGATCAATACGCCTCGGTCGCAGCCAAGTGGTTCATGAGTGAAGGCACCAACTATGTCTCCGGAGTCACCGGCACCGACATCAACACGATCTTCCCGAATCTGGGCCGCTTCCAAAACATCGGCACCATCCCCAGCAATCTCGGCTTCGTGGACTTCACCGCCTAACATTGAATGCGACTGCACCTCAAGATCTGATCCGATCATGAAACGCCAGCCGCCCCTCACCCCACCCCTCTCCCCAGTTTCTGGGGAGAGGGAGGACATCTTATGATCTTCCATCCCGAAGACCCAACGATCGTCCCTCTCCCCCCTGGGGAGAGGTTAGGTGAGGGGCGGCAAGGCCATTTCCAAGCTGACCCTCCGTTGAACCGATCCCCTTTGGCCTCCATGAACCCATCCCCAGTTGTTCAGGGGGCCTCTTTGCTCCCCCTCCACTTATGAATACCCCCATCAAACTCGGCTTCGCTTTTCTGTTGGCGACCACATTGGGCACGGCTTGGTGGATGGCCGGCCACACCGAACCCTACACCTCTGGGACTCCCCGTGAAGACAACGCCCTGCCCCGGGATCGTGGCCCTGTCGAGTCCACCTTTTGCGGCCCTCTGCGCGCCCCGCTCCCCCCGCCGCCCATGGATAGCCCCTATGGCATCCATCTCTATGCCACGACACCTAAAGGCGTGGTCCATCCCTTACCTGTCATGGAGATCACCCAGGCTCTGCCAGCTCCTCCCGACTCCTCGAAAACGGCGACCGTGATCACCAGCGCGGCCAGTGAAATCCCCAAGAACGAAACGGTGTATGACGATGTCCAGACCGTCAGCACGCTCCTTGACGAATTCCGCCGCGCTTTTGGGGCCATGCCCACGGGCGAATTGAATGACGAGATCGTGCGTCGCCTTCAGGGTGAAAATCCCTTGGGCATTGCCGTTCTCCCCAAAAGCCATCCCTCCATCAGTCCGCAAGGCGAGTTGTTAGACCGCTACGGCACCCCTTACCGCTTCCATCCCGAGAGCGCTTGGGAAATGACCGTCCGCTCCGCAGGCCCCGACAAAAAGATGTGGACCGGCGACGATCAAATCAGCCAGCAAGATCCAACGACGACCCAGCTTTAAGCCAAAGTCGGGAATGCGAAAGCTCCCGCCCCCTGGCGAAGCCCCGCGAAATCATGGATGGCCAGGAAGCGCAAACCTCCGGGTTCAAACTCACCTCCAAGGTAAACCGAACCCCAACGGGATTCCGGATCGTGCTGTTTCCGCTTTGACTGACATTCGCCCAATAAAGGGACCCGTGAAGGCTGGAAACAACGAGCCGTCTGAGGCCACTCGTCAGGCATGACCCCAAGTCGCAGAGCGACGGACGTATCCTAGCCCGGCCTTTCAAGGCCGGGTATCGAACCTTGGGTTTCGGTGATTCGGAAAAGAGTCGCAGAGCGACGGCCGAACCGATCGTTTGCCGAAGAAACTTCAGAGATCGGCCACGGGTTCTGTCGTCGCTCTGCGACTTGATTCAAACACTCCGCACGTTTGCCTGCATACTCATCAAGTCCCTACTGGAACAAGCGAGAAACGCGCGCCTTAAGTCACAATGCCTTTCGGCGGAACGTGCGCATCAAGAAGGGCGGAAGCTGAACATGAACAGCGGGAGCGTGAGGTCTCCAATGCCTTTCGGCGGAACGGCGCATCAAGCAACGATCTCCAGAACGTTCATGCCTCAATTCTTAAGTCTCCAATGCCTTTCGGCGGAACGTGCCTCAAGAGTCGAGACGAATAACGCTATGAAACCTGAAAAGCTAGTCTCCAATGCCTTTCGGCGGAACGGGCGCATCAAGGCGACTGCGTGAACTACGCAGACTTCATTGCAGATCCGTCACCAATGCCTCTCGGCGAAACGTGCGCATCAAGCGGAGCTGTTCCTGGCTCAGCCTTACGACCGGCAGGGTCTCCAATACCTTTCGGCGGACCGTGCGCATCAAGTAGAGACGGCGCTGACGATGCTCACGATCGAAGCCGCGTCTCCACTGCCTTTCGGCGGAACTGGCGCATCAAGTCGCGTGCGTCCATCATCGCGGTAAAGCCTGGGCCCTGTCACCAATGCCTTTCGGCGGAACCTGCGCATCAAGAAAAGTGATGCGGGCACTCCTGCCCGCAATGCCCCTGTCACCAATGCCTCCCGGCGGAACCTGCGCATCAAGCACGTCTTCGCCAGTCCGGCGATGCGACGAGCCATCTCGTCACCAATGCCTCTCGGCGGAACGTGCGCATCAAGACCCTGCACAACTCCAGAACAACGCTTCTGCTGTTTCGTCTCCAATGCCTTTCGGCGGAACGTGCTCATCAAGCATGTAGCTCTGGGCTACATGCTGTCCCTTCTGGTGCTGTCACCAATGCCTTTCGGCGGAACGTGTGCATCAAGAAACGGCCAAGGTGCGTATCGACGGCCACCTGCAGGGTCTGCCTTTCGGCGGAACGGGCGCATCAAGCTTTAGTTCAATGTCAAGTTAGGCAACCAACAACCATAGTCTCCAATGCCTTTCGGCGGAACGGGCGCATCAAG
>NZ_FUYE01000012.1:93475-94596 GCF_900167535.1 Prosthecobacter debontii | reverse complement strand
CGAGTCACCAATGCCTTTCGGCGGAACGTGCGCATCAAGTACTCGGGTTGTCAGCATCACCTGACGCAACGCAAAGTCACCAATGCCTTTCGGCGGAACGTGCGCATCAAGACACCGCGGCATTTAGGAGTTCCACCGGAACGCCCCTGTCACCAATGCCTTTCGGCGGAACGGGCGCATCAAGTCCGGCTGCTTCCGCTGCTCCGATTGCTCGTCTCCAATGCCTTTCGGCGGAACGGGCGCATCAAGTTGCGAATAACCCCTTTCCCGCCGCGGCTGAACTGCTGGTCTCCAATGCCTTTCGGCGGAACGGGCGCATCAAACCGCGTGGGACAAGCGCGTCAACTCGCACGAAGCCCAGTCACCAGTGCCTTTCGGCGGAATGTGCGCATCAAGCCAAAATGTGCAGCAGATCGAGGTGCGTGCCTTAGCGTCTCCAGTGCCTTTCGGCGGAACGGGCGCATCAAGCTGCTGTAACTCAACTCACGGCACTGGGAACTCAACTGTCTCCAATGCCTCCCGGCGGAACGTGCGCATCAAGCGCAATCAAAACAAACAACACACCGGAAAACATTATGTCACCAGTGCCTTTCGGCGGAATGTGTGCATCAAGGAGTTACCGGATCGCAGACGCCATGATCAAAGCTCGGTCTCCAATGCCTTTCGGCGGAACCTGCGCATCAAGAAGGTTGTGGAAGACTGCGGCGTGGACAAGAAGAGGTCACCAGTGCCTTTCGGCGGAACGTGCGCATCAAGCGGAGCTGTTCCTGGCTCAGCCTTACGACCGGCAGGGTCTCCAATACCTTTCGGCGGAACGGGCGCATCAAGATTTAATATGGCAACAACCTACGAACAAGCACCACAAGTCTCCAATGCCTTTCGGCGGAACGTGCGCATCAAGGTGTCTTACGCGCAAGCGCCAGGCTTTTCCCTGGCACTCACCAATGCCTTTCGGCGGAACGTGCGCATCAAGTTCTGCACGTTCGTGTACTGTCTCACTAAGGGGCGGTTGTCTCCAATGCCTTTCGGCGGAACGTGCGCATCAAGGAGAAGATCGCCCCGACCTACAACGAGGCAGTGCAAGTCTCCAATGCCTTTCGGCGGAACGGGCGCATCAAGCG
>NZ_FUYE01000012.1:0-90990 GCF_900167535.1 Prosthecobacter debontii | reverse complement strand
CAACGTCAGAGATGGCCGTTCATTTTGCGAGAGGGTCATCCAAGCCCAGCGCGAAAGTGGCTGGTTATTTAAAGAATCTCTCTCAATGGCTTGAATAAGAAGGATCGAGTGCTCGCGAAGCAGGCCAACGCGACTTTGGCGCTCGCAACCGCACGAAGAACGAGAGTCCGCTCATCCATAGATTAATGATGCAGACCGGGGCATGGGGATTTGGCACGGCTAAGAAAAACATAAAGATTGCACGGAATGAATACTTATGATCATTTCTTGAGGATGTTGTTGATAGTTTCCAAGCGGATATCTGTGGATATCCCTTTGCGATTTCTGAGCACCTTTTAATCTATCCTGACGCATGTCATCGACTGAACAATCGCTTCCTCACCTTTTGCGTTTCCAGATCGGGCCTGTTCAGGACTTCATCGCTCAGGCACGTAACACACGTGATCTCTGGAGTGGTAGCTTCCTGTTGAGTTGGCTCGCGGCCACGGGAATCCGCCATCTGCGAAAGCAAAGAGGAGCCGAGTTCATCTTCCCCAACCCGGAACATCAGCCGCTTTTGAATGAACTCTTCCGGGCAAAAGATCTGAAAACCCTCCTGACGCCGAGCCTTCCGAACATCTTTGTCGCCCTCCTCAGAGAAGGGGATGCCAGACAAATCGCGAAGGAGACAGCCGACGCCATCACCAGGGAGTGGAAGAACATCGCTACCGCCGTGTGGGATGAAGGCCGTTCTTTGGGTTTACGTGACCGTGTCAAAGAGCGCTTTGATTCCCAGGTGGATCGTCACCTGTCCATCACATGGCAGGCCACACCCGTCACAGGCGATGACCTCCCGGCCTATCCCCGTGACTACCGGCTCAACAGCCGACAGCTCGATGCGGTCAGGCAAACCCGGGATTTTCGGGCCTGGAACTCAGGCGGCTGGCAGACGACCGACTGTGAGAAAGACAGCCTCAGTGGCCGGGAGGAGGCAGTCGTGGGCGGCCCAGACTGGCACGACTCCGTGTCTGAAAGGTATCAAAGGTTTTTCAAACACCCCAACGACCATCTCGGCGCAGTGAACCTTATCAAGAGGGTTTGGCACCAAGCTTATCTGTCGAAAAAAGAGGCCTTTGCAGAGCCTATCCAAAAGTTCAAAATCCGCAGCACCCTCGCCATCGCTTCACGCGGCAAACAAACCAGTGACGATGAAGATGTCAGCCTAACAACAAGTGAAAAATACCTCGCCGCCATTGCCTTCGATGGCGACTCCATGGGCAAATGGATGAGCGGGGAGTTCCTCGAGGAGGAGGCAGATCTGCGGGGACATCACCGGGCATTCAGCACCTGCCTCAGTCATTTTGCGACGAACAAAGTCCGTGACATTGTGGAGAAGGACCATGCTGGCTTTCTCATTTACGCTGGCGGTGACGATGTCGTGGCCCTCGTCCCGGCGGATGAAGCGCTGGCGTGTAGCAGGGCGATTCGTGAGGCCTTCCGGGCAGCGACAGCCGAGATTCAGGGACGAGATCAAGACAAGCGTCCCATTCAGCCAGATGCCTCCGCCGGCATTGCCATCGCGCATTATAAAACCCCGTTGCAGGACTTGATCCGGGCAGCTCAGGCCGCCGAGAAAAAAGCCAAAAACAACGGCCGTTCCGCTTTCTCCGTCACATTGATGAAACGCAGCGGCGAGGGAGAGACTTGGGGAGCCAAGTGGGACAGCGGTGGCTTGGAACTGCACGAAGACATTTCAGCCGCGATGTCTCAGGGGCACCTCAGCGGCCGCTTCCCACATCGAGTGTCCGAGTTGTTGGAGCCTTATCAGACCGTGGATTCCCACACGGGCCGTTATCCCAATGATCCGCATTTTAAGGCTCACTCCATCATTTCACTGGAGTTCGCTCATGTCCTGGATCGCCAAAACCCAGGCAAGACAGCCCTGCCGCTCGCGACTGATTTGACACGCTATCTCCAAAAGATCGGTGACGACCCGCAAACCTGCCTCCGCGACGTCATCGGCCTCTGCAAGACCGTGGTGTTCACGCGTCGGAACCGCGCCCCATCCGCCTCTCTGACCCCACAAGATTAGGCATCATGAATACCCTTCTCCTTGCCCCGACTGACGTTCTTTTTTTTCGCGATGGCCGTCCGATGACCAACTCGCTCTCCGGCCATGCCGCAGCTTGGCCACTGCCGCATATCATCAGCCACGCCTTGCATGCGGCCCTGCATCGGGCGGAGTTCGATGGCGTTCATCAGCACCGACATGGCAGCGTGGCGGATTCTCCAGGCAGGAGGGAGCGCAAATTCGGTTCCTTGGTCAATGCCGGACCTTTTCCCGTCTGCACAGCAGAGGGCACCCAGACCTGGTATTTTCCACGGCCTCTCGATGCCGGGCTACCAGCCAGCATCCAAACCACTTTCCTGCCGCTACATCCGTTTGACACCACGCTATCCAGCCTGCCTCAGCCACTGTGTTACCCGGTAGCCAATACCCGGGAGGCTGACAAGGTCCAACCCGAGTGCTGGTTCAGCCGCCAAGCCTTCGAGCACTACATCGCCTCTCCGCAGGTGGGGCGGGATGCGGATAAACTCGATCCGGAGGTGGATTTCAAAAAAGACGAGGCCTTTGCCAAGGCCGAATACACGGTCGGGATCGGTATGGATGCCGAAACGGGCACCCAGGATGGCGAGCGCATTTACTCGGCCAGCTACCTGCGGCTGCGTCGTGACTGGTGTCTGGGCACACTGGCGGAGGCACAGGACAAAGACTTCTATGACGAGAAGCATGGCCATGATCTCATACGCGCCCTGTTGAATGGCCATGGCATGGAGATCATCGCAGGTGGGCAGCAGCGCGTCTGCACCGCCACCCTGCATGCCACCCAAGGCGCGGTGCTGCCATTGCCGCGAGGTCAACGCACCGACTTTGCCTCCGCCATCACTCCACGGGATTCCCAAAAGCGCTGGCTGGTCAAATGGGTCCTGCTGACTCCCGCCATCTGGCCAGAGATCGAACCGGGACGCTCCAACCATGGCACCGAGCGCAGGTCCCATCCAGGGGGCTGGCTGCCTAACTGGATTGATGGCAAAAACGGCAAAGTGCTGCTCCAGATCGTCACGGCGGAAGAACGGGCGCGCCGACGCAGGCTAAACTATGAAGGCAAGGGTTATGCCACAGACGAAAATGCTGCGGCCATCCCGGCCAGGCTTGTAGCAGCCATGGTGGACAAGCCTCTCACCATCACGGGCTATGCCCTCCCTCATGAAGCCGCCGCCCGTGCCCATGGAGGGGCCAAGTCCACCCATCTGGCGGCTCCTGCCGGCTCCGTTTACTACTTTGAAGCCGAGTCCCCCGAAGCCGCCACGGCCCTGGCCGATGTTCTGAACTGGCATGGGGCCAGCGCAGGCACCGAGCTCAAAAATCGCCGGAGCACTCTGATGGGCGAGAAGGGCTACGGGCTGGGTGTTTGTGGAACTTGGGATTTCACAAAAGCGGCCTTCCATTCCTAACTAACTTTGACTTAATTCTGTAATCCCGCGCACCATGACCCAGCATCCACTTTACCTCTTCACCCGCACCCCGCTTCACGTCGGCTCTGGCGATAGCATGGGGGCCATCGACCAGCCCATCCAGCGGGAGCGGCATACACGTCATCCCATCATTCCCGGCAGCTCGATCAAAGGGGTTTTGCGTGATCACTTTGATCGCAACCCTGAAACCAAGGCCTCCGTGATCGAACTGTTTGGCAGAGGCGATGAAGAGGACAAAAAGGAACCAAGTAATGGCGGTGATAAGAAGCCTAAGTTTGAAGCGGGCAAGATCTCCTTTGGGGAGGCCCAGCTCATCCTTTTCCCAGTGCGTTCGGCCAAGGGTTCCTTTGCCTTGGCGACCTCCGTGCTCTCGCTGAGCCGCCTGAAGCGGGATGCCAAACTGACCCTTACTCTGCCCGCTGAGCCAGCCGACAATCAATGTCTGGCCGGGGAAAAGCTGGTCATCACGCGCGGCAGTGAAAAAGGCGTCGTTTTGGAGGAATACCGCTTTGCCGTGGATGGGGCGTTTCCAGCGGAGTGGGAGACGCATCTGTCCTCCCTGCTGGATGATGCCGTCCTCCAGGGCGCGCGCGGCCGCTTCGTGCTGCTCTCCGATGGCGACTTCAGCCACTATGCGGAAAATGCCTGCCAGGTCAGCCAGCATGTGCGGATCAATGACGAAACAGGCACGGCGGCAGATGGTGGTCTTTTCAATGAAGAAACCGTGCCCAGCGAAGCCCTCTTTGTCTCGGCACTCACCGAAGTGCGCCAGATCAAAAACGGCAATCCGGTCTTCGACCAACTGCGCCAAGAGCAGCTCATCCAGTTTGGGGGCAAAGGCACCACTGGCCTCGGTTTTTGCACGGTGAAACTGGCCTAACCAATCCACTTCGAGGAGTCTCATATGCACAATCAAGAACAGATCCGCGCACGCAATGCCCTGATTTTTGCCGAGAAGCACGGAGAGAAAATTCGCGGCCCCCAGGGCGGTGAGGTCATCAAGAAACTGCCCTCCCTGATTCTCAATCACGGACTGCTGGCCACCGCCGCCTACTCCTACACCGAGAAGGAAGGCTGGCAGCTCGCCTTTGATGCCATCGCAGAACATCTGGCAGACAAGCAGATCGGGATTCTGCCCTCAAAGGCAACGACCCGTCAAGCCATGCTGACCTGGCTCACAGGACCTGAGGCCACCAGCGAGAGCCTGAAGCTGGCCACGGCTGAGTCCATGGCCTGGCTGGGTTTTGCCCGCCGGTTTGTCAAAAAACCCGGAAGTCTAACCGAACAAGACTGATCCCCGTTTATGCCTCGCATCGCCCTCGCTCCCGATGTCACCGCCTTGATCGGCCCCTTTGCAGACAAGGTGGAAAACCGGTCCCTGCTGCTGGACAAATTCATCTTTCACAAAAGCTGGCCCGTCGAAGAGGATGAACGAGGCCGCACGGTGAAATGGGATGACGCCTCCCGCTGGAGCTTCATGCGACTGGCAGACAATGGTGGCGCGGTGCTGCGGGCGGAGGTCATCAAGCTCCGACGCGACGCGGAGGGAAGGAACATCGAACCCGACAACCGCGAACGTAAACTCGCCCAGGCTAAGATTGCCGAGCAGCTCAGCCAGATCTCCGCGCCTGGAAAGGACATCGCCGAACTGCGTGCCCGGCACACCCGGCGGTTTCTCACCCTGTTCCAGAACGGACAGTCAGACCGTGGAGCCTTCCTGATCGGCAAGCTAGAAGGCCGCCTAGCCATCAATCTAGCAGACGGTCTGATCCAGAATGCCAACATCTGTCTCGACCGCCTCCTAGGCCTGCCCTACATCCCGGGGGCCGCCGTCAAAGGGGCCTGTCGGCATGCGGCCCTGGAGGAATTGCGCCAGGCTAAAGGCGAGGATCGTGCGCGCCTCTTCCGCCTCGTTTTGAAGATCTTTGGTGCCACCGAAGCTGACTTTACCCCTCCCCGTAAAGCTGGCGGTGGCAAAAAGGAAAAACCGGCTGGGGATCTGCATGCTTATCTGGATCTCACCCAACCTGTCGATTTGAAAGGCGCTATCTCCTTTCTCCCAGCTTGGCCCACAGACACGCCCCAGATCGTGGTGGATCTGACCAATGTCCACACTCCGGCTTATTACGGTGGGGACAAGCGCGAGAAAATTGCACCTGGCGATCTGGCTGGACTGGCCAAAGAAGCCCCGCGCCCCAATCCCTTTCCCGTGGTCGAGGCGGGAGCACATTTCGCCTTTTCCCTGGTGCTCAATGGCATGGACGACGATGCCGCACTGCTGGCCCAGGCCGTGACCTGGCTGCGCACCGCCCTGACCGTGCGCGGGCTCGGGGCCAAGACCTCCGCTGGGTATGGCTGGTTTTCCCTGGATGACGCTGCCCTCCAAGCGGTGAAGGCTGCTGCCCAAGCAGACGCAGATGCTACCGCCAAACAGGCGGCGGAGATTGCCGCGAACACCGCACGCGCTCAGGCTGAGGCAGAGCGGCTCACGGCCATGTCTCCAGAGGAGCGTGAGATGGATGCCCTCCTGCGGCTGAACACGGAGGCCTTTGCCCTCTTTGCCAAAACGCTGGCCGAGAAGACCGAGATCCAGCAGCGGGCATTTCTCCGTCTGCTCATCCAGAACAAGGAGAAGCGTGAGCGCTGGAAGACCTGGAAGAAGAACAAACCCGAAATCGCCAAAATCATCGAGGAAGTCCGCAGCCAACTGGGTGCCCCGGCCCTGCCTTGATTCACCCCATCCTGGATCTTATGTCACCTGTTTCCTATGAGCTGGAGTTCATCACCCCGCTGTTTAGCAAGGGCATGTATGAGGATCTACCGGAGGTCCGCCCACCCTCCATCCGTGGACAGCTTCACGCCTGGTTCCGCACTCTTGGTTATACCTATGCTGATGAAAAAGCGATTTTTGGCGGCGTCACCGGAGATCCCATCGCTAGCAAGGTCGTGCTGCGTGTCTCTGGAGTGACTGGCCGGACGGATCGGCGGGACACCCTGCCGCACAAGCATGGCCGTGGCAATGAGGCCAGCCCGAAGATGTGTTATCTACCCGGCACCCGCTTCACCCTGCATGTCCTACCGCGACTGGGCGGTCTCGAGTCTCGTCAGCAGCAGCAGCTTGACGCCACCCTGGAGGCCTGGCTGCTCATGGGGGCTCTGGGGCTGCGGACCACACGCGGGGCAGGCAGTTTCATCTGGCGACCCGCCTCTGACACCTTAGCACCCCAGCCTCCTCAGTCCTTTGCCGACTATGAGCAGCGTTGTCAGACTCTCCTCGCATCCGCTCATGCCCGCTTTGCATTGTTAGGCCAGGAATACAGCAGCGCCGAGTCCGCGCGGAGGGATTGCTCAGACACCATCGGCGGGCGTGATGACCGCCGCTCTCAGGACAGCCTCACCGCTATTCGTGATCCGCTGGGCTGCATCCGCCCACAGCGGAAAACCTCTCCCCTGCGTTTCCGCGTCGTCGGGCTGGAGGGAAAATTCCGCATCGCCGCCCTGTGGGATACCCGCGTGGAAGTGACACACAATGCTTTGTCCGACCTCCAGGGTGCCATCCAGGGACTGATTACCAAGGATAAGCCCATTGGTCATCAACTCGCCGCATCCTCCCTGGCCAGGTAAGCGCCTTGATCATCAAGGCCTAAAACACCCACCAGTCCTCACATGACTCCGCGCCGGAAGGCACTGATGACTATCCGCAGGGATAGTGCCCTCCTTGCCATGCTCGTCCTCACATGACTCCGCGCCGAAAGCCTCCACATCTCCATTTTTGCCGGTAGGATACACAGCGCGAGAGGAGCGTGGGCACTCTTGCCCGCCTCTTTAGCTACGCGGCTTTGCCGCCATTTGAATGATGCGGAGATGCTGCGTAGCCGCGAAGCGAATCTCCGCGCTCCTCTCAATTCACATAGCCAAGCGGTTACTCAATCATTTAATACGCTCTAAACTTGCATCAGCCTCCGGCCACTTTTCTGAGTTCCTCAACTCCCGATCCATGATCCCACTGCCATGTCGAAACCTGCCCGCTCCCTGTCTCGCCTAACGTTCAATCGAACAAAGGACCGTATCATTTCATTTTGGCGTAGGGTACATCATCGGCCTGGTGGATACACTGTCATTCTCCTGCTCACGCTGGCTGCCTTTTTGGTCGCTGTAGCGGGTGGTCTCATGGAAAGTTACGTGGGTGACTGGCTGAAACAGGAAAGCACTTCGCACTGGATCCCGCTGATTGCTGTCGGACTTCTAATCTGTAGTGCGGCTGTGGCAAGTCTGGCCTGGATCGTCCGGGAATCTATCAGCACCTTTTCCGAACGGACTTTCATCGCGGGTGCCGAACCATCCCAAGTGCTGATCTTTTTTGTCTCCTATCCAAAAGGTCTGGAGGCAGGTGTCTTGTCGGAGGGACCGGTGAAAGTGGTCGGAGCGCCGCCTCGTCAAACAACCGCACCATCTGGTTCGGCTCATGCAACGGCAGAGGAACCCAAGGTAAGCGAGGTATTGCTCCCGCGTTCCGATTTAATGGAGGATGCGAATCGGCTGCTCACGCTCAATGCTCCTTTTAGCTGGGAGATGCTGCTCCGAGGCATCCACCCCCATCGACGAGCAGGAACCTTGCAACGCATCTACCTCCTCGGCTCAGCCCCTGTAAAGGGCTCGTCCACTGATCCGGGCACGCATGTCAGCCTCCCGGATTGCAAAGCTTTCCTGCAACCTTATATCCCCGACATTCCCATCGTCGAATGGCCAGTCGCTTGCGACTTTGAAATGATGGACGAAGTGCAACGTTGCTTACGAGCCATCATTGAGTCCGACAAGGAAAAGCATGCGAGCCATGACAGTGGTATCTGCATCGACATCACGGGCGGTCAAAAAACCTCGAGTGCTGCCGCCGTGCTCACCTCCGTCAACCGTGGCGTCGCCATCCAATATGTGCAAACTCAACTGCCCAAAGAGCCCCACCGTTATGATATCTCTTTCACGGCTGGACCTGATCGACTCATCCAAGGCTAAACTGTGATAGCATTGCCATTTAAGGTATCCTTTCGTGAAGCTATCCTAGCCCGGCCTTTCAAGGCCGGGTATCGAACCTTGGGTTTCGGTGATTCGGAAAAGAGTCGCAGAGCGACGGCCGAACCGATCGTTTGCCAAAGAAACTTCAGAGAGCGGCCACGGGTTCTGTCGTCGCTCTGCGACTTGATTCAAACACTCCGCACTTTTGCCTGCACACCCGGCCTTGAAAGGCCGGGCTAAGAAACGTCCCGCCGCTCTACGGCTCACACGACGGAGAGCCTTTCACTTCATTAGAACGTATTGACAGATAATGCCGCCACTCCGAGCATTGTCGGACATAGCGCGAGAGGAGCGCGGACACTTTGTCCGCCGTCTTCACATGCAGCACGGCCGCTAAGACGGGGGCGGGCAGGAGTGCCCGAGCTCCTCTCCATGCCTTCTCTGAATGACCCCAGACTCATTTGATATTCTCTAAGGCGAAGGTTGATTAATTGAGCCCCCTCCCCCCGTTCACAACGACTTCAAGAAACGCAGCAGGGCTTCGCGCTCCATCTCGCTCAGCTTTTGATAAGCCTCCTGGCTGGCGGTCGCTTCACCCCCATGCCAGAGGATGGCTTCATGCGCATTCCGCGCCCGCCCATCATGAAGTAAGGTGGTGTGTCCGTTCACGGTTTCCTGCAAACCCAAGCCCCAGAGAGGGGCCGTGCGCCACTCCCGCCCCTCGGCTTCATGGTCAGGACGATGATCCGCCAGCCCTTCCCCCAGATCGTGGAGCAGCAGGTCGGTGTAGGGATGAAAGGTCTTGGATCTTAACTCGGCTAAGTGGGCATCGGCGGCCGTTTGCAGTTCAGGCACGTGACAAGCCGCACAACGCAGTGCCTGGAAGAGACGTTCGCCCTGCTTCACTTGAGGGTGATCGACCTCACGTCGAGCGGGGGGTGCCAGAGTTTGCAAATAGGTGGTGACTCGTTGCAGCAGGAGTTCACTCAATTCAGGACTGCCTCCATGCGGGATCTCGGGCGGTCCGTCTTCGTCAGGGTTCACCGGACTGGTGATGCCGATGTCGCCGAGAAATGCATCAGCGGCTTGCTGACGCAGGGTGGGCTGATTCGCCTTCCACCCGAATCGACCTAACATCAAAGATTTCGACGTTTTATCCCAAACTCGATTCACCCGACCGCTGATGCCATCCCCATCTCGATCCTCGGGATCTGCACGACGCTCGATCTCCTCCACCGCCACAGCCTCCAACAATCCGAGGCCGAACACGGCGTTACCCACACGCGGACTGAGCGCCAACGCCCTGTCTGGCTCCCCTTCCCTCCAATCATCGATGTGGAGTTGAGGTCGGCGTAGATCACCGACCTGCTGCCAGGTCAGTTCAATTCGGGCTTCCGGTTTCAGCCCCGGTAACGCGAGGGTCTGAATTTGATCTCCATACCGTGGATGAGGTTGAGAGCCTCCCTCACTAAGCATGCTCATACGCACCAACAAAGCCACCGAATCAGGAGAGCCACGGCCATCCAGTGGATGACAGGCTGAGCAGGATCGTGCGTTGAAATAGGGGCCTAAGCCATCGCGAGACGATGCGCTTCCCGGGGCCATGATCCAGTTTTCGTTGAAGAAGGAGTTGCCCGTGGCATGCGCCCGGCGCGTCTCCACCGACAAGCCTGGCATGGGATGTGAATAGGCATTCCTTCCCGCATCCGGCACTGTCACATCCGCAGCTTGGACGCACATTCCCAGCAGGAGACTGAGCATGCTTAGCCCCAAGTTCCATCCCGGCCTAACCATTGTAAAAAGCTCCACCGGCAATGATTTGCAGGCTCATTTTATCCGCCACCGCTTGAAACAGATTGGAGAGCTGTTCCAGCTCCGCACGCATCTCTTGATACATCCGCCGCTCATGGGAGCCATCGGGGTTCTGAATGGCACGATCAAAGGGCTCGGGTAAAGAGGCCGCCAGTTGGGCGCAGCGGTTCAAGGCGGCCGTCACAGCATCCGCCATAGCGGGGTCCAAGGCGTGACATGCTTTTTGAAGCCCCTCGCCGGACACATCATTTTCAGCGATGAAGATGCTTTCATAGGTCCCCGCCCACACAGTTTGCAGACCGAGCAGATTGTGGCGTAAATCCTGAGTCGTGGTGTCACTGAAGCAGGATTGCTCATCCTCTTGATCACGCGTCTCCAGGGCCACATTCAATCTTTCCCCCGCCATCTCCTGACCCGACAGGTAAATGAGGCCGGTGAGCATGCAGCGCGCAGCCTCGGCCGTCTCCATCTGGAGAAAGCGGGAACGATAATTACCCGACACCGAAGGCGACCAAGCTTGCACGAGCCCTTCGAGATCTTGACCGAGGGCCTGGGCTAACACGCGTAAAGCCGCCGTCCGCCGCTCGGCATGGGGGGCGCTGGTAAAGTCCGTCCAGGGCCGTTGACCAGGCCCCTCCAGGCTTTCATCCTTCCCCCACAGCAGGAACTCCAGCGCATGCCATCCACTGGCGATGTTCTTTTCACCCTCCTTTTGATTCGCCGCACGCAGTGCCTCCGCCGTGATCTCCGGCCACGTGGTTTCATCTTCGATCAATCCCCGACCGTCTCCCGACTCCAGCCAAGCCTCATCCACCGGCCAGGCATTCATCAGGCCTTCAGGACCGCTCGCATCATCCACCGGGCCACCGTAAAAACGAAAAGCTTCGGTCACCGCATAAGGCTGGCGAGCACGCTCCCAGGCCTTACGGCAAGCTTGAAGTCCCGCCTCATCAGGCCGCGCACAAAACTTCTCCACGCTTTCCTGCAAACGTTGAGCGCCTCCTTGCGCATCCACATAGGCCGCATGCACCACATCCGCATAGTGCAGCACGGCCTCGGCCCGGGCGGCTTCATTGCTCTGCGAGCGATCCGCCCCCGCAGAAGCGGAAGCCACACTCAAGCCTAACCCGATGATGAGAAAAAACGTCCTCATGGAGTCAAGGTCACTTTCACGCGGTAGAAGCGATGATCCGCCAAGCTCGAGGCGCTCGGAGTTCCACCGCTGCCGTCATCGGTCCAGCACTTTTCCGTGCCATCCCCGGTGACGACTCCTGAAGCGGGGAACCACTGGACGAGATCAGGGCTGTAGAAGACCTGATAACTGCGCCCCGGCAAGGTGGCAAAACAGACGGTGTGATTTCCCGTCACTTCATCCTGTGTGGTGCTCCACATGTAGCGATCCGACACCTCCGACTTCAGGCCGAAGAGATACTCCTCCAAGTTGGTTAGACCATCTTTATCGGAATCCAACAACGCATCTCCGGCATCTTTCCGATCCAGACCGTGTGCAATCTCATATTCGTCGGAGATTCCATCTTGATCGCTATCCGCCGCACCTTGTTTCAGAATGGTGAAGCTATCGGGCGTGCTGCCATTTTCACGGATGAAGGTCGCGTCCAGGCGATTGCCTTGAATGTCCAGGACCAGCGAGCCCAGGTTATTCAAGCTCAGATACATGGCCGGGTGATTGAGGCTCCCGCCACTGATCTTACCGGAAGAACCCGCCACCGCATAAACGGTGCCGAAGTGATCCCGTGGCCCTGTGAGCGGCTTGATATAAGCCCCATCGCTTCCCGGGCGTCCGTTACCCGCTTGCTTGCGGTGCGTCGCATGGCTGTAGGTGCCGCTGAGACCATAGTGCCCGTCGATCAAGTAACTGCGTTCATAGCTATGGCTGTGACCACAGAGCACCAGATCCACGCCCCCTTCTTCAAGAATCGGTTGGATGTTTTGACGCATTTGAATCAACTCGCTTTCGCTGTCGGAGTTGTGGGAGCCCTTGGTGTAAGGCGGATGGTGGAAGATGACGATGATCCAGGTCTTCGTGGTGGCAGCCAGATCCTCGCGCAACCAGGTGGCCATGGCACCATTGGCCGCACGACTCACCGTCATGGAATCCAAGCTGATGAAATGCGTGTGGCCATAGTCCCAAGAGAAATACTTCTCGGTGCCCGAAGCCACACCACCGGCCTCACCGTTGGTGGGGAATTCATGAATGTTCTCATACGGATAACGGCCATTGGCTTCCGTGCCCCCGTAGGTTTCATGGTTGCCGATGCAAGACCACAGCGGGCTCTTATTCAGCATCGTGGGATAGATGTTGAAGAGCGCGTTTTGGAACTCCGTCTGTGTGCCGTTGTTGTAGGCATTGTCACCCAGCATCACCCAGAAGTCCGGCGTGCGGCTGCCCGTCCATGTGTAGAAGGCATCGCGCACCGCGCGTTGGTTGCTATCCGCCGTGCCAGCATCGCCGAGCACCCAAACACGGGTCGTCACCTCAGTATTGGCCGCAGGTGAGGTCAGGAAGGTATGCTGAGCATCACCCCCTGCCAGTACATCATCCGCCGAACCAACGCTGTAATAATAACGCGTGTAAGGATTCAACCCGCTGATCTTCACCGTGTGCTCCGTCTCGGCGGACGCCTCGTCCACGAACTGAGTGAGAGCGTCAGGAGCGGTGCCGTAGCGCACACGTCCGGTCACGCTTTGGCTGCTGCGCCAGCGCACGATCATGCTGCTCGGGGTGCCCTGCTGAAGGTAGGGTCCACGCGTAATCGTTCCCGAAGGACCGGGGGTGACGGTGAAATTCACCACCGCTGAACTGCCCGTGCTGCCGATGTCGTCCGTTGCGATCGCCTTCACCGCGTATGAGCCTGCGGTGATGCCATTCCAGACATACTCATAAGGAGCGGTGCTGTCTTCACCGAGCTTGGTGCTGCCATTGTAGAACTCCACCTTCGCCACCGAGCCATCACTATCCTCCGCCGTCGCCGTCAGGGTCACTGTCGCTCCCGGGAAGAAAGTGGCCCCTTCCGTTGGTGCGGTCAGTTGCACCACAGGCAGGGCATTGCCGCCTGCCATGGTCGAGATCAATTCCAGATCAAAGCCCAAGTCTGAACTGGCGCTATCACGCTGGTGAATCTCCACGGCGATCACGTTCTGGCCGTTGACCAGGGCCGCTTTCGGCAAGGTCAGCGGGAAATAGGTCGTCTCATCACTGCCACTGACAATGGTGGAGGACTCCGTCAGATAGTTGAATGAACCTTGAGGCATGTTGCTGCGCCCCACTTCCACACCGTTCAGGTAGATGACCGCAGCGTCATCGCGCAAGAGATTGACCTGCAAACCGAGGACATGCGAGACATCGGCGACCTCAAAGGTGCGGCGGAAGTAATAAGTGATGTATTTCGTGCTGCTGGTCATGCCGCTGGGGCCTTCGCGCAGAACCGTGACGGCATTGTCTTGATACCCGAGTTTGGCAGGTCCCGAGGCCCAAGCTGCATCATTGAAGGCACTCTCTTTCCAAGCGGTGCCTTGATCCGAACCATCGTCGAGATACTTCCACACAGAGCCCTTCGCGAGGGTGGTGACATCGGTAAAGGCTGTCGCGGTAACCGTGATCGGAGTCGAGGTGGTGCTACCGCCATCGTTGTCCCAAGCCACCGCCGTGAGGGTGTGCTCACCCACGGAGATTCCGGTCCAAGTGAAGCTGAAAGGAGCCACGGTGGACTCACCGATCTTACTGCCGTTGCGATAAAACTCCACCTGGGTCACGGTGCCATCGCTATCACTGACGCTCACTTGAAGCTGCGCTTCGGAAGCACGGATCAGTTCATTGGCCAACGGCGAAACAAAGGCCACTGTTGGGGATTGATTGGACGAGTTGATGATACTCACAGTCACCGGAGCCGACGTGCTGACACCGCCTTGATCGTCTGTCGCTTGAACCGTCAGCTCATAAGTGCCCGACACCATCCCTGCCCAATCCGTGGTGAATGGTGCGGAGGTATCTTCGCCCACCTTGCTACCATTGGCAAAGAACTCCACCTTCGCCACGGACCCATCTCCATCTGAGGCCAGAGCAGACAAGGTCACCGGACCTGGCAGTGAGAAGGAAGCGCCGCTCTGGGGGGCGGTCAGCAAGACCGTCGGGAGAGCATTCAGCCCCTCCGTGGTGAGCGTGACATTGTCCAGACCATACACCTGGTCAGGAGAGGTCTGAGTGGCATTGTCATCCACCCAGCGCAGGCGGATGCCCTGCCCGGCTTTCCACGGCTGCCCCAGTTGAATCATCGTCAGAGGGACGGTGGTCACGCCCGTGCTGTTCGGCACGTTGACGGTGGCACCACTGGCAGCAGGATTCAGATCACTCACACTCACCCAGGTAACCCCATCATCCAGGCTGTAGAATAACCAATAACCTGGCAACTCATTGGCGGTGCTGGCGGTGGTAAAACGACGCATGTCATAACCGATCCGGAAATACGGGATGTCCGCGCCGGTGGTGTTCTGCAGGGTTAACTGAAGGGCCGACCCTCTGCCACTGGTGGGCGACAAGCCCAAGGCGCGATCCGAAGTGGAACCCGACAGGGCGTAGTTATAGCCGTTGCTGTTGCTCGTGCCGGTATAAGAGGTGGTGGCAGACAGGGTGGTTGACACTGAACCCGCTCCCATCTCGGACACAGGGATGCCCGTGGTGTTGGTCCAGGTGGAGTTGGTGCCGCCCATATTGCCATAGATGGCCCAGCCTGTCGGCGGCGTGGTGCCCGCAGTGCCCAGGCCATTGAAGTCCTGCGTGTAAGTAAAGGCTGGCACGGGAGCTGAAACCGTCACGGTCACGGCTTCCGAGACGGTGGTCGCCGCATCATCGTCCGTGGCCACCGCCGTCAGTTCATACTCACCAGCCGCTGCGACCTCCCAAATGAAGGCATACGGTGCCGAGGTGACTTCTCCCACTTTGGTCGCCCCTTGATAAAACTCCACTTTCGTGACACTGCCATCCACATCCTCTGCCTCGACTTGGAAGATCACTCCGGCAGGGGCCTGATAGACCGCTGCCTCCACGGGTGAGGTCAGGTTCACCGTCGGAGGCACGTTGGCATCCGTCAGGGTGACATTCACAATGGCTGAGAGGGCGGTGTTACCCGAGTCATCCACAGCGACAGCACTGAGCTGATAGGAACCCACTGCCGCACCACTCCAGACATAGGTGTAAGGTGCCGTGCTATCTTCGCCCAACTTCTGATGTCCTTGGTAAAACTCCACGCGGGCGATGCTGCCATCGGAATCAGCGGCTGTGGCCGTGAGAGTGACCGGAGCCACCGTGCTCAGAAGCGCGCCCTCCGCGGGTGATGTGAGCTGGACGGTAGGAGCGGCACCCGCGGCTGTACTAAAATGACGCGTGGTCGAGCCGACTCGGCTGATGCCATCGGTCACCGCCGCATACCATTCATAGTCTTTACCCGATTCCAGCCCGGTCCATTCCAAGGAGGCCGTGGTTTCACCCGCTGGCACCGTGACCGTGCCCAGAGGCACCCACTCCATCATCGGTGCCTGCATGTCATAGGTCAGCACAAACTCACTGTTCGTGTCGGTTTCATACTGATCCAATTTAGGCGAGTAAGTCTTCGCCGTGATGGTGTTGTTCGCTGGAGAGAAAACAAAGTAGCGCAACCAACCGTCCCCCCCATTGGAGCGGCCCTGATAGTCCTGGAGAACACTATGCACGGTCCTGCCTTCGAAGGTATCACTCCGCTGACCTTCCCCATGGATGTGCCCACCTAACATCAAGAATAGATTCGGGTTATCTTTCAGATTGTCATACAGCGCCTGCCCCATGGCACTAAACGTGGCCGGATTGCCCGTATTCACCATCCAGTGGCTGGTGATGATACCGCGACGGTGAGGATGCGCTTTCAAGAGAGCATCTGCCCAATCCAACACCGGTTGATCCGGCGTGGTGTCATACTCGATGTGGATGATGATGAAGTCCAGACCGCTCGCGCTGAAGAGCTGGTAGTTGTTATCGTTATTGACGCCGTAATTGCCGCCGTAATACGAGCGCCCGGTGAACCGCTCCACACCGAAGTATTGATTGAAGGAAACGGTCGAACCATCCGCATTGCCGATCGGTGTCTGGTCATGGTTCCCTGGAGCTGCGCCCCACGGAATCCCGTGCGCGCGGAGAGTCGTCGCGGGCACTTCCAGAATGCTGAGCGCCTGATCGGCATTCACCCACTGCTGAGGCACCGACTCACCGTTTTCCACGATATCACCTTGGTGAGAAACGAAGGCGACCTTGAGCGTGTCTTTCTGGGAAACAATCCAGTTCGTCTGACCGATGAACTGAGCCAAACGCGTGCCCCCCGTATTCTGCGAGTAATACTGCGTATCCGGCAGGGTCATCAAACTGAAGTCGGGGCCAGGAGTCGTGGGAGTGGTCAACCGACCATAAAAGGTCACCGTCATGGCATCACCTTCAGGGTCCGACAGGGTAGCCGTCAGCTCGGTGCTGCCACCGATCCCCGAAGCCTGATCCGCCGGAGCCGACAAGGAGATCGAAGGGGCCTGATTCGGATTCGGGATGATCGTCAGATTCACCACCGCAGAGGAAGCCGCCGCCCCCAGCGTATCCACAGCCCGCGCGGTCAGCTCGTAGGTCCCGACGGCGGGTGGCACCCACACATAAGTGAAAGGAGCCTCCGTATCTTCACCGACCTTCTCGCCATTCACCAGGAAGTCCACACGCACCACGCCGCCATCACTATCCACCGCATCGGCAGTCATGTTGACCCCATACGGATACATGGATGATGCGCCATCGCCAGGTGCGGTCAGGCTGATCACAGGTGCATGATTGACGCCTGAAAAAGGCGCACCTTCCACCCAGACGGGACCGTTGGTCAGCACACCCACCGGAGTGCTGCTCACGGAGTTCCCGGCGTTATTCCCTGTCGCTTCATTCAAACCATATCGTCCGACCAGACCCACTGCCGAGGCAATCTCATAATCCTTCGCCGCGGCGATTTCCTCAGGGCTCCGTGCATAGTTCCAGACACGCACCTCATCCAACCGACCGGCGAAAGCGCCTTCCCTCACTCCAGAGGAATTCATGGCCGCGCCTAACGCAAAGTGCTGAATGCTGTCATACCTCGGCAGGGCGCCTGTCGCTGCGGAGGCAGTTCCCACTTCGACACCGTCCAGATACAGTTTCCACTGATGGGCATTGCCATCATAGGTCACGGCGGCATGATGCCAACTACCCTCCTGAATGGCCGCATGGCTGCCCGTTACGGGGAAGTTCAATCCCGAGGAGATCCCTGAGGCGGGATAAGCCTCAAAGTCAGCCACCAACTGCCCCGCCGTGTTGATGCCGAAGAAGTAGTTGCAGTCCACATTGGAGCCATCGTTCTCTCCGCGACCTTTGCCAAACAACGGCACCCCGGTCACGCCACCGCTTCCTGAACCTGACGTTAGGCCAGCGCCCTCCTTACGGAACCAGCACTCAGCCGTGAATCCGTTGGAAGGCGGTCCTCCCACGTTCAATTCAGGAGCCACGCCCATGGTCACATAGTCATCCACACCATCGAACCATAGCGCCGTGTTCGTGGGCGGGTTGGCAGGATCAAAGACCACCCGCACGCTGACGGCGCCGCTCACCGCCACAGCGTCACGGTCATCGGTTGCCCGTGCGGTATAGGTGTAGCGGCCTGCAGGCAGACCGGATTGCTCCAATTCAAATGGGGCCGCGGTATCCGTGGCGACCACATCACCATTGCGCAGGAATTCCACCTGAGTGATCGAGCCATCATCATCGCTCGCAGTCGCAGTGATGGTGAAAGCCCCTGGCGCAAAGACGGCGCTTTCATCAGCAGGCGCGGTGATGCTTACTGAAGGCGGGATATTGACACTGAAAGGCGCGCCGGTGGTCCATAGCGGATCATTTCTCAGCGTCCCCGTGAGCGCGCCAGAGGCGGTGCTGGTGATCGTCGTGCCCGTGCCTTCATTCATGCCCCAGCGTCCCACCAGACCCGTCGCGGAGGGGATCTGCTCATTGATGCTCGCCTGGATCTCCGACTGAGTGCGGGCATAGTTCCAGATGCGGGCCTCATCCATGGCACCGAGGAAATAACCGGCTGCGGCTCCTGTGGAGGTCATGGCTGTCGCGAGCCCTGCGTGCTGGATGCTGTCACTCCGGGGCACCTGGCCATCCGTCTCCAGCACCGCTTCCAAAGCCCCATTGAGATAGAGCCGCCACTCCTTTGCCGTGCTATCGAAGGTCACCGCCGCGTGCTGCCACTGTCCCGTTTGCACAGGGGTGGTACCCGAAACCGGGTGATTCAAGCCCGTGGCCATGTCCTCGAAGTCGGCGGTCAACACACCGGAGTCAGCGCGGATGCCCAGGAAGTAATTGCAATCCACATTGCTGCCATCGCTCTCCCCACGGCCTTTGGTCACCAGAGGGATCGCGGAGACACCGCCCGAGCCCGTGGACGCAGCCACACCCGCCCCATCCCGACGGAACCAGCATTCCAGCGTAAAGCTCGCCAAGCCCAAGGCCGGTGTATTGCCAAAAGTGACGTAGTCGTTCACACCATCGAAGAACAAACCTTCCGTGCCAGCCTGAGGAATGACCGTGACATTGATCGCCGTGCTGGTGGCCGAGCCCTCGCTCGAATCCACGGCCCGAGCGGTCAAAACATGAGCCCCTATGGCCGGAGCGCTCAGAGTCCACTCATACGGTGCGGTCTCATCTTGGCCGAGCAGCGTGGCTCCATCATAGAACTCCACACGCGCCACGGTGCCATCGGAGTCAGCGGCATCGGCACGCAGGACGATATCCGTCCCATACACACTCGTGCTGGCATTGGTCGGCGCCGTCAGGGTCACGGTCGGAACCACATTGATGGGCGCCGTCGTGAAAAACGCGAAGCTGAACATGTCCTCCGCATTATCGCCACCATTTTGGAGGGTTGGCAGGGCCGTGGCACCACTGAGATCTCGACTCTCAATGACCCACCGGCTGTTCGTGGCATCCCACTGACTGGAGACGATGTTATCGGCATTGTAAGAGGTGCCGCCTTCCGCGCTGACGAGCAGCACACCCGAGCTGCCGTCATGCCCTGGGATGGTCAGATACCATTGCCCCGTGCCACCTTTGGAAAGGGTGTAGGAGCCGCCCGCCACATCCGTCGTTGCATTGCTGTTCACACGTCCCAGAGCCACGAGGTTGTTGCTACCGGCACCGGAGATCGGCAGGTAAACGAAGGCGACGCCATCCGTTTCTCCCCCCGATCCATTGGCACCGTTGTCATGGCAAATGATGTTAAAGGTGCCATCGGCATTGGCTTGGCTGAGGGCATAGTTGTCTTCGTCCTTGCCTCCCGTCACGAACAACACGCCATTGGCTGATGATGCGCCCAAGCTGGTCAGGTCCAGGATGTAGGTGCCATTCGTCGCCGTGTTTTGAAATTCCAGCCCGGTCCCAAGCTCGATGCCTGGAGAAGCAATGATGGAATTGAGCGCGGAGTTGTTCACCGAATTCCTGGCGATCCCACCCAGATACCGACTGAACGGGAAATACCCAAAGCCCACGTTCATATTGACCTTGTCCCCTTGAGCCGCGCGATAGACACCGATCTTGTAGTTCTCCGCACTGCCGGCCGTATTGGGGCTACCGGTGATCGTGGTCGCATAAAACAGGTCGAAGGCTTCCCCTCCGGCCGCACCACTGTTGTCACGTCCGTTTTCGATGACGTTGCTGATCACCACCCCTGAGGTCAGATCATTGGTTTGGCCAAACAACACATCATAGCTGCCACGTGTGCTGGATGCCCCGAGGGTGAACCCACTGCTGCTGCCGGGCCCGATGGATAAGGTGATGGCGGCGGTTGTGCCTGCCGTGGAGTTTTGCCGCACCTGTAGATTCCCAAACTGGAGAGTCTGAGCACAGAGCAACCCTGGAGCCAGGGTGAACAAGAGAGCGAGAGGATGACGCAAAGAGCGGATCATTGGGGGGAGGAGGGGGGAGAAAACGCTGAACTCGAAGTGACCGAGGAAGGGGATGCAGACACCGGGGCGGCCACCACGGGCCTTGGGAGCGGAGACTTCCCGAGAGCGACTTGAGCTCGCTCGAGCAAGCGGCACATGGCATGGGAACCCCGTTGGAGAGTGGGCAGAGCCAGGACCTGACTGACGACTTGCTGCCAGTCTTCTTCAGCTTCCGGCACACGACCTGCCAGGGTCAGCAGTTCTGCACGTTTAGCCAGCCAGGGGAGAGGCGTCTTCGTGCGGGTCAGCATCTGCGTGACGCGGACCACGGCGGCATCGTAACGCTTGAGTTCGATCTCAATCTTCAGTGCTTCATCCGTCAGGGCGGGCAAACTCCCAAGCTTGTCCAAGCCCTCGTTCAGCACAGTCAGGGCCGCCTGAGGCCCCTCGGCCTGTCTGGCCAGAGCCGCCATTTCAAAGACGTGATCAGGCTCCACCTGAACGAGTCGCTCCACGGCTTGCCTGAAGACCTCGTAAGCCTCCGCAGACTGGCCGAGTGCGGCCAAAGCCCTGGCCTCATACATGCGGGGTGTTGCCAGCTCGGGAAAGCCCTGCACCGCTTGACGCAGACACTGCAAGGCTGCTTGCGGCTGATGGCCCAACAAGAGAGCACGTCCCCGCAGCAGATCTGACTCCACCGCCTTTTGATCCAGGCGATCCGCTTTTTCCAGATCCACCAAGGCCGCCTGCCAGTCCTCATGATCCACCTGCACCCGCGCACGCCGACGGTAAAGATCGGGGTCATCCGGCCTTTTTTCCATCTCTGCGGTTAGGCTGAGCATCAGGTCGTGATAGGCGCCATGCGCATGCAAACGCACGGGTCCGGCCGTTAAGCTCAGAACCAGTGTGACCGCCGCATAGAGAGTCGTCTTCCACTTCAGCATCGCGGCGTGTAACTCCACCAAAGAGCCGCATCTCCAAGCAACAGTTTCGTCAGCCAAAACCACCTGGGCACCTGCTGTAAAGTCTTCTCAGTCCCGGTTTATCAAGGCTTCACAGCTTCCCTTCACCACGCTCTTGGCCCAACGATGTGACAATCTATTCACCCGCTCGGCGCGCTACGGGCATGAGAAGCCAGCTAACCCCTAATTCTTTTACTCCTCCTTCTTCCGCCTGCTGATGATGTTATCGATTAGGCTCCGAATCTTGATCCTGCCCCTCGGCGTAACCTGCCTAACCCGAGCTGATGATCTTTTGGGTCTCTCCCTTTGTCAGAAGCGATCGACCCCATCAGGGATGATCGGCCCCAAGCTTTAACCTCCTCTCCTCCACGGGCACGTGATCGAAATTCTCATCGTCATCGTTATCAGGTTGACCTTCCTTGCTCTGGGTGTGCATCGCGTGAACCGGGACCGCAGGGATTCGGTTCCACCGCTTCGATCGAGACAAGGACTTTTACCTGTTTCGCGCTCTTGGGACGACTCTTTGAGCCAACAAATGCACTTTGATTCACATGGATGCTCATTTCAGACTTTCCTGGTCTTCGTCATTATGGTTGGCTTGGAGTATGCTAAAAAGTCTGCTTTTGATCGGCGTGTTGAGTTTGCCATGCCAAGCAGACGAAACTCTGGGACAGAGTGAATTTCGTTACCGGATTGTTCAGGGGTGGGCCGAAACAGCCCTTCAACAAGCCCCGATCAAAAACGGTCATGCCCTGGCGTTTGATCAGCAGGGTCGTCTGTTTGTGTTAACGGATGAACCTCGGAACAACATCTTGATCCTGAATGCCAAGTCGGGTGAGCTTTTAGATACCTGGACGGCGCGTATGCCGGGTGCCCATGGCATGTCTCTGATCACCGAAAATGATCAAGAGGTCCTCTACATCACGGACACCGTCCTGCATGAGGTTCGGAAACTCAGTCTGGACGGCAAAGAACTGGCCCGCTTTCCATGGCCGCAGAAAAGCGGTCTGTATGCGAACGAAGCCGAATACCGGCCTTCCAAAACACTGCATCATCCCGATGGCCGCTTCTGGGTGATGGATGGCTACGGCAAAGACTACATCCATGCCTACGATCCCCACGGGCAACTGACCCACACCTGGGGTGGCAATGTGGGCGAGGTGACGGACCAACTGGCACACTGGGGGCCTCACGGGGGAGCCCTGGACCTGCGCACAACGGATCAGCCGCGCATCGTCATCGCCATGAGTGACCAGCAGGAGATCAAACGCTTCACGCTCGACGGGCATTGGGTCGATAGCCTCCCCTTCCCGGGTGGCAATCCGCGAGATGTCGTGCTCTGGGGAGACTTGGCCATCATCCCCCACCTCGGTGACCAGTGGCCGAAGGATCGCCATTCCCCAGGCTTCATCAGCATCCTGGACCGGGATTTTAAGATCGTTTCTAATCTAGGAGCCCCACCTGCCCGTTATCAGGACGGCGTGCTCCAGCCCATGAAAAGTGAGGGCCAAACCTTCATTCACCCGCACGCCGTGGCGGTGGATTCCGAAGGAAATCTGTATGTGGCCCAGTTCGCTTCCCCCGCCGCCCCGCTTCTCAAACTGGAACGGATACGATGACGAACCAAACTTGGCCCTACTCTTGCTAATTCACCCCTTCAGCCAACCAACAAGGCTACAACCATATGCTTTTTGACAACTACCAGCCGGAGAACTTCTTCGATGAGATGTTCACTTCCGACGGCGTTACACGTCCTCACTACCGCAGCGTCGCAGCCGCCCTGAACGATGTCGATCCCAACGAGTTCAGGAACAAGCAGGCGGCCGTCGAAGCCTCCTTCATGCGAGGTGGCGTGACCTTCACGGTGTATAGTGATTCCCAAGGCACCGAGCGCATTTTCCCCTTCGACTGTGTGCCCCGGGTGATCTCCGCCGAGGAGTGGGAAGTGGTCGAAAAAGGCCTGATCCAGCGTCTGACCGCGCTGAACATGTTTCTGCATGACATCTATCATGATCAGAAGATCATCAAAGATCGTGTCATCCCGCCGCAGTATCTGCTGAGCGCCAAGCACTTCCGCCGTGAGTTCATGCACTTCGAGGTGCCCAAGGACATCTACGTGCACATCTGCGGCACCGACCTCATTCGAGATAAAGATGGCCGCTACCTCGTGCTGGAGGATAACCTCCGCTGCCCTTCTGGGGCGAGCTACATGCTGGAAAACCGCGCCGCCCTAAAGCGCACTTTCCCTGAGCTTTTCAAAGCCAGTGGCGTCCACTCCGTGTCCAACTACCCGTCCGAATTGCTGAAAGTGATGCAATACTGCGCACCGGCCAATTACAATGCCGACGGGGCCCCTAACTGCGTGCTGCTGACACCGGGGGTTTACAACAGCGCCTACTTTGAACACGCCTTCCTGGCTCGTCAGATGGGCATCCCGATTGTCGAAGGGCGTGACCTGATCGTGCGGGACTTCAAAGTTTACATGCGCACCACCGCCGGTCTCGTGAAGGTGGATGTGATCTACCGCCGCATTGACGACGACTTCCTCGACCCTTCCGTCTTCCGCCCCGACTCTCTCCTCGGTGTGCCTGGGCTGGTGAACGCCTACCGCGCGGGGAACGTCAGCCTCGCCAACAGCATCGGCACCGGCGTGGCGGACGACAAGGTCGTCTATTACTTCGTGCCGCACATGATCAAATACTACCTCGGTGAGGACCCCATCCTACCGAACGTGGATACCTACCTCGCCTCCGAACCCAAGGACTGCCAGCACATCCTGGCCAACCTGGATAAACTGGTCGTGAAATCGGCCAATGAAGCGGGTGGTTATGGCATGCTCATGGGCCCCTGGGCCAGCAAAGCCGAGATCGAGGAATTCCGGAAGTTGATCGAAGAGAATCCGCGTAACTTCATCGCGCAGAACCCCATTTCACTCAGCCGTCATCCGACTTGGACCGGAGATGCCTTTGAAGGGCGTCACATCGACCTCCGTCCCTACATCCTCTACGGTGAAAAAATCGTGGTCACACCCGGTGGGCTCACCCGTGTCGCCCTGAAAAAAGGCTCCCTCGTCGTCAATAGCTCCCAGGGAGGCGGCTCTAAAGACACCTGGGTTTTAAGGAACTCCGTGCCCGCATGATGAACCAACCTCACCTCGTCATCGCAGCCTCGTTTTAGCTCAAACTGCCCACCTTTTTCCGACCATGTCCAAGTCATTCTCGACCCAAGAAGAAGTCGCCCGACACAAGCAGGCCAATGTCATGCTGTCCCGTGTCGCTGGCAGCCTCTACTGGATGAGTCGCTACCTTGAACGAGCCGAAAACCTTGCCCGGCTCGTGGATGTCAATCTCCAGATCCTCCTGGACTTCGGCCAAGTGTCTGATGAGACGCTGAAGGAGCACTGGCTGCCCATCCTGCGCTCCACCTGTGAAGAAGACATCTTCTTTCAACTCTACAGCACGGCGGATAGCGACAGCGTGATGGAGTTCGTCACCTTCCGTTCCGAAAACCCCAACTCACTCCTCAACTGCATCTCCAACGCTCGTGAAAACGCTCGCCAGGTGCGGGATCAGATCTCCAGTGAAATGTGGGAGGTGCTGAATGACGCCTATCACTTCATCAAGAGCAGCCCCCCCAGCAAGATCCGCAACGGCAGCGCCAGTGCGTTTTATGACGAGATCAAGCGCTTCTCTCATCTGTTCCAGGGCATCACCGTCTCCACCTTCTCACGCAACGAAGGCTTCGAGTTCATTCAATTCGGCAAATACATGGAACGTGCGGATAAAACCACGCGCCTCCTGGATATGAAGTATCACATTCTCCTGCCGAAGGTGACCGATGTCGGCGGTGCGGTGGATGCCGCGCAATGGCAGGCCGTGCTGCGCTCCGCGAGCGCTGTGGAGCCCTACCGCCGCTTCTATGTGGCGGATATCCTGGTGGACAAGGTGATCGAGTTCCTGATCTTCGAAGACACCTTCCCCCGCTCTCTGATGTTCTGCTTGGAGCAAATGGACAGCTTTGCGCACTCCATCGCAGGCACGCCCCAAGGCGAATACCGCAGCGATGGAGAGCGCCGCTTTGGCAAGTTCTTGAACAACCTGCACTTCACCACCGTGAAAGACATCATCGGTCGTGGCCTGCATGAATTTCTGGATGAGGTGCAGATTGAGATCAGCGCTTTTGGGGATCATCTCTACACGAGCTTCATGTATCATCCCCCGGTGGATATGCAGGCCGAGATCCGCTTTCACCAGCAGCAAGAGCAACAACAACAGCACCTTGGTTAATCGTTTTTCGCAAACGACGATTTTTTGAGTCGGCGGCTCCGGTAACAGGCTAATTTTCCTTGCCGGAGCCGTCTCACTTTTTACCACTGTTCTCCCCCCCTTTTATTAGCCCGAGACTGCTCATTGAGCCCCCTTTGGATGCCTAACCAGCCCGTTTCCGATACCCCTTTGACCGGAATGAACCTCCGCGTGCGGCATCTCACGCGCTTCCACTACGATGGACCTGTGCTGGACAGCTACAATGACGCCCGGCTCTGCCCCGTCTCAGATCCGCTCCAGCGCTGTGCCTCCTTCAATCTCCGGCTGGATCCTCAGGTGCCCATCCACACGCACCACGATTTCTATCTGAACCGGGTGGACCATTTCGAACTTCACCAACCTCATGAGGTGCTGGAAGTCGAGGCCGTCTCCCATGTCGAGACACGTCTAGATCCTCGCGGCTGTCCGCCCACGGGTCTCACCCTGGATTCCCTGAATCTACCGGAAGTGCATGAGAACTACTTCGACTTCGTCGTCGAATCCAAGTTTGTGACGCAGAACGTGGCCATCTGGAGAGAAGCGGTGGACATCATCGGACAAGAGGTTCAAGACATCTGGGCGGATGCGGTCAAAATCGGCCACCATGTCCACTCCATCTTCGCCTATGATCCTGACTGGACCCATGTGCACACGAATGCCTCAGAAGCCCTGAAAGATCGCCGAGGCGTCTGCCAAGACTATGCCCACGTCATGATCGCTCTGTGCCGCAGCCAGGGCATCCCAGCCCGCTATGTCAGCGGCTATTTTTACAACGGCAAAACAGGGGATGAGAACGAAGCCTCTCACGCCTGGATGGAAATCTTTTTGCCCACCTACGGCTGGAAAGCCTGGGACCCGACCCACAACCGAGAAGCCGACTCCCGTTACGTCAAGCTGGCGATCGGGCGCGACTATGACGATGCCAAACCGGTGAGCGGCCGTTTCCGCGGCAAGGGCCGCCAGCATATGGACGTCATCGTTCAGATCCGACTGCCCCATGATACCACGACTCTGACCCGCGTCGGCTAAATCCCCGCAGTCACAGCCGAACCCTGGAGACCATGCGAATGAAAGCAATCACTCTCATTTCTTATGGATTCCATCAATCAACAGCAACCCGAACCGAATCGCGAGAATCTTCATGCCCAAGAGGCCATTGAAAAAATTCAAGCCATCGTTCGCAAATCCCAGACTTGTTTTTTCTGCACGGTTGTCGCGAGCAACAGCTTCCCTCAGGCTCGGCCGATGACCGTGCTCGAGGTGGATCATCAAGGCCATCTCTGGTTTCTGAGTGCAGATGACAGTCACAAGAATCTGGAACTGAAGGCCGATCATGCGGTGACGCTGTTCTTCCAAGGCTCCAAGCACTCCGACTTCCTGCAACTGAATGGCAAGGCCACCTTGTCCCGAGATCAATCCAAGATCGATGAACTCTGGGAGCCTGTGTTTAAAACATGGTTTACCGGCGGAAAGGATGACCCACGAATCACCGTGATTCAGGTCGTGCCCGAGGATGGATATTATTGGGACAATCGGCATGGCAATGCCGTCGCCGGAGTGAAAATGCTCATCGGAGCGATGCTCGGCAAGACCCTCGACGACTCCATCGAGGGTCATTTGACCGTTTAGAAAAGTCAGTGCCTGGTAACGCTCCAGATCACGCAGCGATCAGCATGGCCCCGGCCATCGCGGCCATGCCCAGATCTTCGGTCAGAGCCACGGTGGATAGGGGCACTTTCAGCACGGTGCCCATGCACGCGCAGTTGAGGTCCAGCCCCTTCATCAGGGCTCTCAACACGCCGAGGCTTCCCCAGAGCATGACGATCAACGTCACTGTGTAAATCACCTGGGGCTGCCAAAACGACAGATAGCCAAGCCCCAGACCTAACTCGATGAAGGGATACACATAGGCATAGGGTCGAAACGGTTTGGCCAGCAGGTCATACATTTGAAAACCATCGGCAAATCCCACGGGATCAAAGAACTTGAACATGGAGAACTCCACCAAAAAGAAGCCCATGAAATCATGCATCCAGCGCATGCCGTTCCACTCGCCATAGTCGACCTGTTTGGCCAGCGCCGCCAGGATCGCGAGCACCACGATGACCATGAGAGGCAAATAATCAGTCCAATGAGCGCCTCGATTTTCTTGTCTGCGGTGAATGTCGGAATCAGCTTTCATACCCAGGGTTCGGCCTGAGAAATCCCGATGGACGTGATTATTTCACCCCCGCCGAAGCACGACCGCCTAACCGACATTAAAACCAATGCCAGTATCCGAGCGCCTTTAAGAGCGTCCGCAAGCTGAGCATCACCACCAAGACTCCGACCACGACCATCATCGGGCGATGTGGCAGTTTTTTGGTGAGGAAGGCTCCGAGAGGAGCTGCCAATAGGCCGCCCAATCCTAACCCGGCAATCACCTGCCAATGCCCCAAGCCGATGCTGAGGAAGAAAGTGATGGAAGCCGAGAGCGTAACAAAAAATTCAACGGCATTCACACTGCCGACGGCGAAGCGAAAGGAGTTTCCACGGGAGATCAAATTGGTCGCCACGATCGGCCCCCAACCACCGCCGCCGACAGCATCCAGAAACGATCCGATCAGAGCCAGCGGGGTCAGTTTCGTCGTCACGTCGCGAGGTGGAAAAACTTTGAAGGCTTTGACGATGATGACCACGCCCATGATCAGCAAATAGGCTGAAATGTATGGTTTGATGGCATCCCCATCCACCGAGCTGAGCACGTAAGCTCCCACGGCAGCCCCCACGATACCAGGAATCAATAAGCGCCTAAAGAGCTCCTTGCTGATGTTTCCAAACGCATGGTGCGAGAGCGCCGAGGCTCCGGTCGTAAAGCATTCCGCCGCATGCACCGTGCTGCTCACCACCGCAGGGGGCACGCCCATGCTCACCAGCACGCTGGAGGCCGTGACGCCATAGGCCATACCCAGGGCTCCATCGATGATTTGAGCGATGAAACCGGCCACGACATAAATGATGAATTCTTCAGACATTCTTAAATCCTACAAAGTTGATAGGATTCATTTCGCAGCATCTAGAAAGACTGCAAGTGAAACCTTCCAAGCGGCCAGATTTCGCCTGCCAAGCATTGCTTCAATCCCAGCTCCCAAGCCCATTCGACGACGTTGAAGAGCGCTTAAAATCAGGGCCAGAAGCCCGATGCAGATTTTCATAAAGAGTTCCGGTGGAAAATTTGGCACGCCCCTTGCTTTGCCCTCCAGAGGAACGGTTCCCGTAGCCGCCACAACACCAACTCAAAACGATACAACTATGCTAACCAGCAAAAACAGATGGACTGCATGCCTGCTCGCTGCCGGACTCGCGGCTGCGACATTGGGGCTTACGCTCGAACCCCTGTCTCATGGGCAAGAAGCCGCCCCACCACCCGCAGAGGCTCCGGCGGCTGCTCCAGCCCCCGCACCTGCGCCAGCCCCCGCCCCCGAAGCGGCCCCAGCTCCTGAAGCTCCTGCCGCTCCGGCTGAAGATGCAGGTCCTTCTGTGGAGCTCTTCACCACGAACAACCTGTGGATGATGCTCTCGACCGCTTTGGTGTTCATCATGCACCTTGGCTTCGCCACTGTTGAAACTGGTCTGACTCAGTCCAAGAACACCGTCAACATCCTCTTCAAGAACACCCTGATTCCTTGCATCGGCCTACTCACCTATGTGCTGTGCGGTTTCAACCTGATGTATCCTGGCTTCGCCGATGAAGATCCTCAGTTCTGGTTCAAGTTTGCAGGCTTCGGCATCAGCACCGATGAAGCCGGTGTGACTTCCGCTTACAACGTTGGTTATACTTATTGGACCGACTTCCTCTTCCAGGCCATGTTCGCCGCTACCTGCGCCACCATCGTCTCCGGTGCTGTCGCTGAGCGCGTGAAGCTGACCAGCTTCATGCTGTTCTCCACCATCTATGTGGCTCTCGTTTATCCGATCGCTGGTAGCTGGAAGTGGGGCAACGGCTGGTTGAACCGCCTTGAGACTCCTTTCTATGACTTCGCGGGTTCCACCCTCGTCCACTCCGTGGGCGGTTGGGGCGCTCTGGCCGGTGTGCTTATCCTTGGCCCTCGTCTTGGCAAATACACTGCAGATGGCAAAATCAAGCCGATCATCGGTCACTCCATGCCTCTGGCCACCATCGGTGTCTTCCTCCTCTGGCTCGGCTGGTTCGGTTTCAACGGCGGCTCCGTCCTGTCCGCTGATCCTGCTCTCGTGTCCTTGACCTTGGTCACCACCTCCTTGGCCGCTGCTGCTGGTGGCGTGGCTGCTGCCATCGTCTCCGCAGTCATCCTGAAGAAGCCTGACCTCTCCATGGCTCTGAACGGTATCTTGGCCGGTCTGGTGGGCATCACCGCTGGTGCAGACCAGATGACCCCCGTGGACTCCATCATCATCGGTGCTATCGCTGGTGCCCTGGTGGTGATCTCCGTCATGTTCTTCGACAAGATCAAAGTGGACGATCCAGTCGGTGCCGTCTCCGTGCACCTTGTCTGCGGTATCTTCGGCACTCTGGCCGTCGGCCTCTTCGGTGCTAAAGCCGGTTCCGCTCAGCTCATGAGCCAGCTGACTGGTATCGCTGCCTACGCCTCCACCTTCGTGGCTGCTCTGGTGCTGTTCTTCGTCCTGAAACTGATCATGGGTCTGCGCGTCAGCCCAGAAGAAGAATCCGAAGGCCTCGACATCGGCGAACACGGTGCTGTTGCTTACAACATCACCCCGAACCACTAAGTGCTACGGTAGGCTCCGTTCTACTCCCGAACCATAACAGTCCCCGGCTGCGCAAGTAGCCGGGGACTTTTCTTTTCAGAGTGAAGGGCTGACTTGCGCCTTGCAGCCTCCGCCCATCCGGTTAAAAACACAGGACATGGTTCGACTCACAGTTCTCGGCAGCGGCAGTTCAGGCAACTGCGCCGTCGTGTCCACGGGCCGCACCACCGTGCTGGTGGATGCTGGTTTGAGCGCCAAACAAATCTGCCTTCGCCTCGCCGCCGCTGGCTACACCCTGGATCAGATCGATGGCATCCTGCTCACGCACGAGCATCAAGACCACACCAATGGCTTGGAAGTGCTCAGCAGCAAACGCCCCCTTCCCCTCTATGCCACGGCCCTCACCCGTGAGGTCTTGGAGTCCCATTTGAAATTCCGCACGCCACCGGCATGGCGCTTGATGACCACCGGTAGCGCCTTCGATTTCCAAGATCTCCGCATCGAGTGTTTTCCGGTCCCGCATGATGCGGTGGATCCCGTGGGCTTCGTTCTAGCCGATGAAGAATCCCGTCTGGGGCTGCTCAGCGATGTCGGTTTCGTGACCAATCTGATCAAGGATCGTCTCAAAACCTCCGACAGTCTCTTTGTCGAGGCCAACTACGATACCCAACTCCTGGATGCGGACGTCAAACGGCCCTGGGCGACCAAACAGCGCATCAGTTCCCGGCATGGCCACCTCTCCAATGAGCAGGCGGCGGAGCTGATCGAGTCCATCGCCCACCCAGGCCTACATCATGTGGTGCTCGGGCACTTGAGTGATGACTGCAATCAGCCTGACCGAGCCATCCGCTGCATTCAGGAAAGCCTGAAACGCGTGGGCAATACGGAGACCAAGGTGCTGTGTGCGGAGCGGCGTTGCCACACGCAAACCATCGAGGTAGCACGCCGTCGTGTCGTCATCAGCCTCAGCGTGAGCGCCTCCACCACGACGGTGCAGCAACAGCTCGCTTTATTTTAGCTTCATTGCGCTGCGCTTTGCTTTTTCTCCCATGATCACCCTGGATCACATCGGCTGGCAGGCCCCGGGGGGTTTTGCCTTGCAGGACATCTGTGTGGAGATTCCCACGGGAGTTTATGCCGTTCTCATGGGGAGCACGGGCTGTGGTAAGACGAGCCTGCTGGAGATCATCTGTGGATTGCGCCCCCCCACTCGTGGACGGGTGCTGCTCAATGGCGTGGATGTCACCGCCTGGGAGCCGCGCCAACGCCAGATCGGCTACGTGCCGCAAGATCTCGCTCTTTTCCCAGGTCAATCCGTTCGGGAACAGATCGGCTTCGCGGCCAAACTGCCCAAGCACCCCTCCGCAGATCGCCAAGCCTTGATCAGAGAACTGGCTGCAGAACTGAGTATCCATCACATTCTGGATCGCTATCCAGAGCACCTGTCCGGTGGAGAAAAACAACGAGTCGCCTTAGCACGGGCCCTAGCGGCTCAGCCAAGAGTGCTTTTGCTGGATGAGCCCCTGTCGGCCTTGGATGAAGCGACTCATCAAGAAGCCTCGCAGCTTTTGCACAACATGCATCAGCAACACCAGCTAACAGTCCTGCATGTCACCCACTCGCGCGCTGAAGCTCAGACGATGGGCCAACTCCACCTGCGCTTGGACGAAGGAAAAATCGTCGCGCTCTGATCGAGTTTTCAGTGCCTCAAACAAAGGGCGTTGCCCGGATAGGAGGGGCGAGGTATCGCTGCTCATGCCGCATCGCTGCCCCCGCTGGTTTTTGCTTCTTGGACTCTGCTTCGCCCTTTTTCCGGCGGAGCGGCTCCAGGCCAAGACCTTTGTCTTGATGACGGAGAATTTAGAGATGCCGGGCGGCTGGGTTTTGGAAACCGACTCAGGACTCAATCGAGGCGCTCGACGTTACCTGACGGCCCCCACACCAGCGGTGGAATCCGCGCCTGCGGTGGGAGCGATCCAGATGCCGCATGCCGGCAAATGGCGTGTCTGGGTGCGCAGTCGGGACTTTGCCAAGGACCGCCCCGGTGCCCGTTATTTTTCCCTGAGACTCGGGCAGACCCGATTGGAGCACCGCTTTGGCACCCATGGTCAGGAGGGCCAGGACGGTTGGGCCTGGGAAGATGGCGGGACGATCCAGGCCGAGGCAGGGCCGCTCCTGGTCGTGCTGGGCGAGACTGCGCGCCACTCAGCCCGCTGTGAAGCCATCCTCCTCACGGATAACATGAGCTATGTGCCGGAGGGCGTGACCTGGGAACTGCACAAAGAAGCCGCCGTCACGCAACCCGTCTCTCTGGATGAAGCCTCGCGGAAAAACTTCAGCCCCGCAGCCATGACCCAGGTGGCCGATGCCCCTACGGCCAAGCTGGAGAACGAACACCTGCGCATCACTTTCCACACCGGCAAGACCGACACGGGGACAGCCATCGGCATGAAAGTGGCCGTGAAACAGGGGGCTGAGTGGCAGCCCCTCCAGGAACACGCTGACACCGCCAGCTATCGCATCCTGAGTCGCCCGCTGGAAAGCTCGCCCACGATCAGTCGCGGACGCGTCTATCCCACCTGGGACACCTCCGAGAGTCCCACCGTCAAAGTCCAGGCAGGAGACAGCTCCGCCCTGACCCGACTCGGCCCTGGCACGGTGCCTTGGCTGGCCGGGCACTGTCATCCTCTGCGTCCCATCGCTGCCGAGCAGGTGGATGCCCAGAGTGTGCATCTCACCTTTGCCCCCACGCCAGCGGGTCGCCTGTATGTCACCTGGGTGCTGGAACCTGGGCGTCGAGATGCCTTGATTCGCATGAGCTTTAAGCCCGCCCAGCCAGGCCATTACTCGCTTGGGTTTCACGGCCCGTTGGCCGTCGCTCCAGCCCAAGCGGACGATTGGTTACTGCCGTTCCAGTTTCACGACTGGCGCTTTCCAGATCACCCGCTCCTGCTGCTGAATTCCACCACGCCCACCCCCATGACTTTGGTCAACCGAAACCGAGTCTCCTGCGCCCTCGTGGCCGATCCCGACCAGATCCCCTATGCATGGTTACGGGAAGATCATTCGCGCTATGGCTTCGGCTTACGCAATGAAGAGGGGCAGGCTCAACCGATGCTTTATTCCCCCGTCATGGGCTTACCCGGCAGCCGCTCAGAAGGCACCGAGATCAGCTCGCGCTTTCGTCTCTGGGTCCAACCCGGCGACTGGTATGCCGCTTATCGAGGCATTGCCGATGAGCTTTTCGCCCTGAAGGACTATCGCGAACCCACGACGTTTTCCCTGACCGAGAGTGTTTTTAATCTACTAGAACTGATGCGTGATGAAGCGGCTTCCGGCTGGGACGCCCAGGCCAAAGGCAGCGTGCAGATCGAGAGCCGTAACGTGGTCACTCAGAGCTCGCCGTTGGTCTATCTGAGCCTTTATTTGCTCACGGGTGACCGGACCCTTTACGAGCAGTTGGCGAGACCCTCCTTGGAGTTCTTACTGTCTCGCCCCTCGGCCCACTTCGCCATCGAGTCAGAGATCGGAGACAACTACTATCAGCATCAGCCGATGCAGGGTCCCGTGAAGCTGTTCGGTGCCGCCACCTACGCCTCCGCTTTGACCATGACTCAAGGCCGCACAGGGGCCTTTGCCGAACTGGCCTTGACGGCGGATCAGCAACTGCGACGCACCACGCCCAATGGTCATGGCCAGCCCTTCGATGATGCCTTAGCCCTGTATCAGGCCACGGGTGAGACGACGTGGAAGCATGAGGCTGTGGCATTGGGGGACAAGTATCTCGCCCAACTCGCAGCCCCTGCCCCATTGAAGGACCCGGGTGATCGCCACTTTGTCAATGTCTCCTACACCTCCAACTGGGAAGGGCTCTTGCATCTCTATGAAGCCACCGGGGAAAAACGATTCCTCACAGCGGCGACCGAGGGCGCTCGCGAATTGATCACCACCCTCTGGACCCAACCCAAGCTCCCAACCCGCAGCCAGACTGTGAAACTGAATCCCGGGGGTGTCTATGATCATGCACGCTCCATCTGGTGGTGGGGAAATGGCCGCAAACGTGTGGGTGTCTATGAGGGCCCTGCCACTGAAGGCTCCATTGATACCCCAGCCCCGAAGATCCCTGAACGCGAAGTCCCTGCCTGGACCGTGAGCAACATTGGACTCGGGCTTGAGCATCCCTTCACCTATGTCCGCCGGGAGGGCCAGGCCAACATCCTCATGAGTGTGTGGGCGGCCAATCTGCTGCGCATGAGCCATCTCACCGGAGATCCCGCCTTTCGCATCGCCGCACGCAACGCCATGATCGGTCGTTATGCCAATTACCCCGGCTATTATCTCGATGGGCAGACCGATGAGTTTCGTCGTGCAGACTATCCCGTCAAAGGCCCCGACATCACGTCCCTGTATGTCCATCACATCGCTCCTTTCACCGCCTCGGTGTTAGACTTTTTGTTTACCGACGCCGAAGTGAGGTCCCATGGCCAAGTGATCTTCCCCACCACGCGCCAGATGGGTTACGTGTGGTTTGACAGTCGCCTCTGGGGACATGCACCGGGCCATGTTTATGAAGATGCAGCGTGGCCCTGGCTCAATCAGAAAGCCGTCACGCTGAACAATCCTAAAGTCGATCACCTGCTGGCCGAAGGACACGGGAAGCTGCACATCCTGCTTCTCAACCAAGCCCTCGCCGAACAAAAAGTGCAACTGCATATCGATGAGTCCCTCTTGGGGCGAGCCTTAACGCAAACCCATCTTCAAGCGAAGCTGAACAATCAAAAAGCGCCGGACGTTCCCATGAGCCATGGCGTGGCCGAGATCAGCCTCCCCACCCAGGGATTCCTGGTTTTAACCCTGGATGAGGTGAAACTGGATGTGCTCACCCATCGCCAAGCGCCCACCGCGAAAACCAGCCTTCCGACTTTACCCGTCATGGAGCGTCGGCCCCTCGGTCAATCCCCGTGGCAGGCTCTTGCCACCCGCCTCGCCGTGCCCCCCTTCCTCTGGCAAGACTTCTACGCCTATGTGAATTGTGGCCTCCATGACGCCAAGGCTGCGGTCTTGCACTATCGCATCGGAGACGGCCCCGCGCAGCGGCAGGAAGTCACTCACTTCCCCTTTGAGTTCTCCGTGCAAGTGGAGGACCCGCAAGCCACCATCACCTGGGACATGGAGGTCCAGCTTCCCGACGGCACCTGGGCTAAGACGGCCCAGCCTTAGTCTCATGATCCGTTTCTAGGGTGTGTTTTAAAATGGGGGAAGAGCTCGTTGAGTCAGAACGGAGGTCAGGGCAAGGCGCGAGCGCCGTGCCTGTATCCTCTGCGATACAGGCCCAGCGAAGTAACGCCGCCATGGCCTTCGTTCTGACTCAACCCGGAGGGCCCTGTGAGCGAAGCGCCGAATCGCTGCGTTGAACACCTTGGGGCTATGTCACCCTAGCCCCTTCGGCGTTCGCCTTGCTCTTCAGCACTTTCTCACGGGCGAGCCTCTCCCGAACTTTAAAACACACCCTAGCCACTCGTGTCATCTGTGGAACGAGCTTGGAAGTTCCACCCGTCTCTCCACGTTTAAGTCCCCTTCCCCGCCATGCATCGCCCGTTGCTTCTTGCTCTCTCCTTCGCCACTCTGGCCTCGGCTCAACTCCGCCCCGATGGGGCCACCGCCTCCTTCCGCGGTAGCCTCCCCCCGAAACCGACGGCAGCGCTGAGCGCTGAGCAAGAAAGCTCCATCGAAAAGCAACTGGCCGAGGTCACGACAGAGTTCAAAAAAGTGCAGTCGCACGAGCGCTCCGCCGATGCTGCCATCTTCATCAAGGCCGTGCGTTACGCGCTCGACTTCGATGAGTGGTATGACAAGAAACCCGAGGACGGCATCAAGAAAGCCACCGCCCTCCTGGATGAGGCCCAGAAGCGCATCGCCAGCCTGAAGCAAAACAAAACCCCCTGGGTGGAAGGCAGCGGGCAAAAGGTGCTCGGCTTTTACTCCAAGATCGATGGCAGCGCCCAACCCTACGGTGTGGAAGTGCCTGAAGGCTTATCCTTTGGCCAGGGGAAGAAACCCGTGCCCATGTGGGTCTGGCTGCATGGTCGGGGTGATACCGCCACGGATCTGCACTTCGTTTACAGCCGACTCAACGCCAAAAAGCCGGGGCAGTTCCAGCCCAAGGGCACGATTGTGATCCACCCCTTCGGCCGCTACTGCAACGGCTGGAAAAGCGCCGGGGAAACCGATGTGTTCGAGGCTCGCGATGATGCCAAGGCTCGATTCAACGTCGATGAGAACCGCATCGCCCTGGCTGGCTTCAGCATGGGCGGAGCCGGTGCCTGGCACATCGGCGCTCACTTTGCCGATCAATGGGCCTGCGTGCATACCGGCGCGGGCTTCGTGGATGTGAAACGCTACCAGAAGCTCACCCCGGATAAGATGCCGCCGTGGTATGAGCAGGTGCTGTGGGGCGTGTATGACGTGCCTGACTACGCCCTCAACTTCAAGAACGTGCCCCTGATCAGCTACAGCGGTGAAAATGACACCCAGCGTGACAGCGCCGAATACATGACCGAAGTGCTAGCCAAAGAAGGCATCACCCGCCCGCACCTCATCGGTCCAGGCATGGGCCACAAGTATCACCCCGAAGTGATCAAAGAAGTGCAGGCCTTGATTGAACAAGCCGTGGAGAAAGGTCGTGATCCCATGCCGAAGAAGGTGGTGCTGCAAACACGTTCCAACCGCTATAACAAGATGTTTTGGGTCGAACTAGGCGCTCTCAAAAAACAATGGGAAGACGGACGAATTGAGGCAGAGATCGATGAGGCGGCCAAACTCCTGCGAGTCAAAACCAAGAATGTAGCATCGTTCTATCTGGATCCAGATTTCCTTCGCAATGAGGCCTACAAAGGCTTCAAGTTGCTTATCGATGGACAGGCACTCCATGAGATCGATAGCCGTGCCAACGGATATGCCTGGGAGGCTCCTGAGGAAGAGTCTCGCGGCGGATGGACTTATGCCGGGAAATTTAACCTGGCTGGCTCCAAAGGTTTGGGAGACGATGGTTTGATCGATTCTTTCTTTCAGGAAGCATTCACTATCGTTTTGCCTGACAAGCCTTGTGCAAATCCGCAAGTCGATGCGTGGGTTAAAGCGGAATCCCAGCATTTCATTCAGCGCTGGCGAAGCCTGATGAGAGGAGATCCCAAAGTGATTTTGGCATCTGAAATACCTGATGATGCCGACCTGGATGATCTTCCCCGCCTTTGCCTTTGGGGTGATGCCCAAGGAAACTCAGTGATCGCCCGGATTTCAGCGAAGCTGCCATTTCAATGGACTTCATCCACTTTGACCATGGCGGGTAAATCTTATGATGCAAAAAGTCATGTCCCCGTATTGAGTTACCGATGGAATCGATTGAGATGGGCTAGCCGTATCGTCCTCAACTCCGGCCTCACCTTCCGTGAAGCGCACGACCGCACCAATTCCCTGCAAAACCCCAAGCTGCCCGATTGGGCCATTCTGGACATCACCGAACCGCCAACGGCTGAAAGCGCCGGCAAGGTGGTGGCGGCAGACTTCTTTGACGAGAATTGGAAGGTGAAGTGACCGATGGAGCGCCGACGTGCCGTCGGCACGCCTCTTCCCATCCTCATGCTGCATGCCGACCTCTCGTCGGCCTCGCTATCCCCTGCCCCTGAGAATACCGCCGGGACAGCAACGCTTTAGGAGCATTTGGGGGACCGCTCACGCGCCCAAAGGCCGTCATTTTTCGGAACGTTCTCCACCAGAAATCAAGCGTCTTTTTCAGCCTGCAAATGGCCACAGTGAGGAACATGTGGAACACCCGATTTTCAGGGCTTTGACGGTCATTGGCTCGCCGCCGAATTTGGCGGGCGAAAAAACGTCACTTTTCCACCAAAAAGCCTTGGCAGGAGGGGGCAGCTTGCTAGCCTGTTTCCCTCCCCATCGGGCACGTTTCTGAAGCGGTTTTTTGGACAGACTCAGGCGATGGGAAACCGATCACTTTTATGTCAGACGAAATCCTTGATTCCATCGAGTCAAACATGACCGCCGTCGCCTCCGACCAGGCCTACGGTGCCGAACAAATCCAGCACTTGGAAGGGCTCAAAGCCGTCCGCCTCCGCCCCGGGATGTATATCGGCGATCCCGATGAACGTGGTCTTCACCACTGCGTGTTTGAGGTGGTGGATAACTCCATCGACGAGCATCTGGCCGGCTACTGTAAAAACGTCTGGATCACGATTCATTCCGACGGCTCCCTGAGCGTGGAAGACGATGGACGTGGTATCCCCGTGGAGATGCACGCCAAGGGCATGCCTACCGTCGAGCTGGTGCTGACCAACCTGCACGCAGGCGGCAAGTTTGGCGATGGTGCCTATGAATTCTCCGGTGGTCTCCACGGTGTGGGTGCCAAGTGCGTGAACGCCCTCTCGGACTGGTTTAAGTGTGAAGTTTATCGTGACGGCAAAGTTTATGCCATCGGCTTCGAGCGCGGTCTAACCACCGAGCCTCTGACCGTTCTCGGGGATCTGGATGAGCCGACCCGCACGGGCACGAAGATCTCGTTCTTCCCCGATGCCACGATCTTCACGATGACCACCACGTTCGTCTATGAGCGTCTGCTCACACGACTGCGTGAACTGGCCTTCCTGAACCCAGGCATCCACATCACCCTCACCGATGAACGTGGTGAGAAGGAGCGGCAGGAAACGCTGTTTTACAAGGATGGCGTGAAGCAGTTCGTACGCGAACTCGGCGCGGACAAAGACAAGATCCACCCGGAGCCGATCGCCTTGGCCGGTCGCCGTGAGGTGATGATTGACGACAAGAAAAAGTTCATCCTGACCGACTGTGTTCTTCAGTGGAACAAAGGTCTCAATGAACAAACGCTTTGTTTCGCCAATGCGATCCCTAACTCAGACGGAGGCACCCACTACAGCGGCTTTAAATCGGCCCTGACCCGCGCCGTTAAGGCCTACATCACGGCCAATCCTAAAAGCTTCAAAGACAAGCTGCCGGACATTGAAAGTGATGACTGCCGCGAAGGTCTGATCTGCGTGCTGAGCGTGAAGCTGCCTAACCCGCGCTTCAATTCCCAGACCAAGGTTAAGCTGGTGAACAACGAGGTCGAAGGCGTGGTGAGCTCCATCGTCTATGAAGGCCTCATGCGCCACTTCGATGAAAATCCGGAGACAGCGGTCACGGTGATCAATAACATCATCATCGCGGCGAAGTCCCGCGAAGCTGCCCGTAAGGCCCGCGAAGCGATCCGTAAGGACGCCATGAGCAGCGGTGGCCTCCCCGGTAAGCTGGCCGACTGCTCCGAGCGTGACCCGAGCAAGACCGAGCTGTTTATTGTCGAGGGTGACTCCGCTGGTGGCTCTGCCAAAATGGGCCGCAACCGTCATAACCAAGCAATCCTGCCTCTGCGTGGTAAGCTGATCAATACCGAGAAGGCTCGTCTGGAAAAGGTGCTCCAGAACAAGGAAATCCAGACCATGATCACCGCCATCGGCACCGGCATCGGTGGCGATAGCGAGGTGGAAGGCTCCTTCAACATCGACAAGCTGCGCTACCACAAAATCGTCATCATGACCGATGCCGACGTGGACGGCTCTCACATCCGCACTCTGCTGCTCACCTTCTTCTTCCGCCAGATGCCAGAGCTCGTGAAGCGCGGTCACATCTATGTGGCTCAGCCTCCGCTGTATCAGGTCACGCGTAAGAAGCGTGAAGAGTATGTGCAAGACGATGCCGAGATGGAAGCCATGCTCCTGGAAATGGGCTCTGGTGAAATCCACCTGCGCAATCTCGGCGATAACAGCACCGTCTCGGACGAGCATCTGAAGTCCATCCTGGACCTGCTGGTGCCGGTCTCCAAGTTTGCTGATATCATCCGTCGTCACGGCGGTGATTTCGAAACCTACCTGCAAGAGCGTGATGAAGCCACCGGTGCACTGCCCCACTACATGGTGACCATCCGTGAAGGCAATGAAGTGAACATCCGCTACTTCTTGGGCAATGAGCAACTGGCCGCCTTTGCCCGCGAAAACAACGACCTGCATCTCTTCGGCAAACCTGAAGTGAAGGTGGATGAGAATGGCAACCCTACGGCTCCAGCCCCCAAATCCCACCGCCGTGCTCGTCTCATTGAAATTCATGAGGCCAATGGCATGAAGAAGCGCTTCCAGCAGCTCGATGAACTCGGATTGCATGTGAACCACTTCAGCAGCCAGGATACCCCGCTGTTCGAAGTGATCGAAGGTGACGGTGACCATGCTCGTAGCCACCCGGTCTTCAGCATCCCCGGCATCCTCGACAAGGTCATGGAAATCGGCAAACGCGGCATGGAGATCAAACGATTCAAAGGTCTCGGTGAAATGAACGCCAAGCAGCTCTTTGAAACCACGATGGACCCGAACAAGCGCACGCTTCTCCAGGTCAAACTGGATGAGTCCAACGCTCAAGAGGCGGAACGCATCTTCACCATTCTCATGGGCGACATCGTCGAACCCCGCAAACACTTCATCGAAGAGAACGCGCTCAACGTGCGGAATTTGGATGTTTGATGTTGTCGATATCGGTCCCATAGGCCGCAAAGCTTCATGAGTTCCAACTTCCAGTTATCTAAAGAGCAAATCATTGCCGCCTTGGCGGCCTTGAACGACAAGCTCGCATCTAAAGAGGTGACGGGAGAGTTATGCATTTTCGGCGGTGCCGCGATGATCCTCGCCTTCGATGCTCGTCAAAGCACTCGCGATGTCGATGGAATCTTCGTGCCAAAAACGATTGTAGCTGGCGCGGTAGAGGAAGTTGCTGACGAATTGGATTTACCTTCGATCTGGCTAAACGATGGCGTCAAAGGTTGGGTATCTCAAGTAGGCGACCTCGTGGCTGAAGGCATGCCTCAATTCAGTCACTTGCGAATCTTGCGACCCTCGGCGCAATATCTTTTAGCCATGAAATGTCTAGCCGCTCGAGCTGGCGACTATGACACCTCAGGCGACAAAGAAGATGTTCTAACTCTGATTAAACATCTCGGGCTTCAAAGCACGGGTCAGGTTTTGGAAATTGTCTGTCGCTATTATCCTGAATCCAATCTCACCCCAAAAACACGTTACTTTGTCGAAGAAATTTTAAGTGAGGGAGGTGTTGGATGAATCGTGCACCGACTCACATACCAACCTTAGCCGCTCAGTTTGCCACGGTGACCACTAAGCAAGAGTTTGGCTACGCTTTGCGTGATTATCTAGACCAGTTTCGAGTGGCGCCAGATGCCGCACTTCTGCAAGAAGAGCCTGCATTGCTTGACGCCCGACTTCAAGATGGAGGCGTTGCAGATGCTTATCTTGCAGCAGCAGCAGCATGGCTGAGCCATCAACATGGGATTTCCGCCCCTGACTGGGCTCAAGAATCGAAAAGGATTCTCGAAATTCCATTCTTTGCAGCCAAAACGCATGGTTTGCGGATGATCCTCCTGCAGGAGAGCCCTGCTGAATTCCGCGTCCGCAATCTCTTTGTTTCCGCCAATGCCCTCTCCAGGGCCTAATCATTTTTAGTCTCTCCTTTCCCCATGCAAGAATCCAACACCCGGCCCATCTCCGTTGCCGACGAGGTCAAGAATTCCTTCCTTGATTACTCGATGTCCGTCATCATCTCTCGTGCGTTGCCGGACGTGCGAGACGGCCTCAAGCCTTCTCAACGACGCATCCTGTTTGCGATGCACGAACTGGGGCTGTATCCGCCGAAGAAGCAGATGAAGTGCGCCAAGATTTGCGGTGACACTTCCGGTAACTATCACCCCCACGGTGAAGCGGTCATTTACCCCACGCTGGTGCACATGGGTCAGCCCTGGGCCATGCGTGAGACCTTGATCGACCCCCAGGGGAACTTCGGCTCGGTGGAAGGTGACCCTCCGGCTGCCATGCGTTATACGGAAGCCCGTATGACCCCGCTGGGCGGCACGCTCATGTCCGACATGGAGAAGGACACGGTGGACTTCGTGCCTAACTATGACGAACGTCTCACTGAACCGACCGTCTTCCCTGCGGCTTTCCCCAACCTTTTGGTGAACGGCGGCACGGGTATCGCCGTGGGTATGGCCACAAACATGCCTCCTCACAATCTGGGTGAAGTGGTGGATGCTGTTTGCGCACAGATCGATGATCCTTCCATCACTAACATCGGCCTGAATCAGTTCATCAAAGGCCCCGACTTCCCGACGGGATGCGTCATTCAAGGCGTGGATGGCATTCGCGAGTATATAGAGACTGGCCACGGCAGCGTGCGGGTGCGCGGTCAGGCGGAGATCGTGGAGAATAACAACCGCGAGCAGATCATCATCACCGAGATCCCGTATAACGTAAACCGTGCGGAACTGGTGAAACGCATCGCCGAATTGGCGAATGAGAAAGTCATCGCTGAGATCACCTCCGTGCGAGATGAGTCGGATGAAAACACCCGTGTCGTGGTGGAACTGAAGCGCGACGCTCGCGCTCAGGTCGTGCTGAACAATCTCTACAAGTTCACCGCCCTGGAAAGCAGCTTCAGCATTCACATGCTAGCCATCGATGGAGGCCGCCCACGCGTGCTCAGCATCAAGGACGCCATCGCCTGCTACATCGAGCACCGTCGTGAGGTGATCATCCGCCGCACACGTTTCCTCCTGCGCAAAGCCGAGCAACAGGCCGAGAAGTTGGAAGCCTACCTCTTGGCCCTCGGCCATCTGGATGATTTCATCCGCATCATTCGCGACAGCCGTAACCGCGATGAAGCTCGTGCCGGACTGAAGTCCTACGAATTCAGCACCGCCACAGCCGAACGTCTGGGCATCTTGATCCGTAGCCAACCCAGCGTGCAGGGAGACCGCTACATTTTCACCGATACCCAGGTGGATCAAATCCTGGAACTGCGTCTCTACCAGCTCACGGGCATGGAGCGCGACAAGATCAAGGGCGACTACGATGAACTCCTGGCCACCATCACCGATCTGATGGACATCCTGGCCAAAGAACAGCGCGTGCTGGGCATCATCAAAGATGAGCTGCAGGCCATTAAGTCCAAATACAACACCCCACGCATCACCCGTATCGATGCCGCTGGTGGTGGTATTGAAACCATCGACCTCATCCCGAACGAGCCCAACATCGTTACGCTCACGCACTTCGGCTACGTCAAACGCACACCGACCAATGAGTATCGTCTCCAGGCTCGAGGTGGCAAAGGTCTGAAGGGCATGGAAGCCCGGGAAGCCGCCTCCAAAGAAGACAAAGACGACTTCGTGGAGACGCTGTTCAGCGCCAACATGCACGACTTCCTCATGTTCTTCACGAACACAGGCCGTGTGTATGTGGAGCGCGTCTATCAGCTCCCGGAAGCACCCCGCACCGGTCGTGGCCGCAGCATCAAAAACGTGCTGAACCTCCGCCCGGAAGAGAAGATCAACAGCGTCCTGCGTCTCGAAGCTCAAGGCGTGGCCGATGAGAGCATGTGGAGCCCTGAGAAATACGTGCTCTTCGCCACCAAAGATGGCACCGTGAAAAAGACCGGTCTGGATGCCTTCAAAAACATCCGCAAGGACGGCATCATCGCCATCAACATCGAAGAAGGAAACGACCTCATCCAGGTCATCCTCACCGATGGTCAGAGCCAGATCTGCCTCAGCACCCACGAAGGCATGTGTGTGCGCTGTGAGGAAACCGACGTTCGCTCCATGGGCCGTGCCTCCACCGGGGTGCGTGGTATCCGTGTCGAGGAAGGCGATTTCCTCGTCTCCCTCACCGCCGTGGATCACACCAAGCGCATGCTCGTGGTCTCCGAAAATGGTTTGGGTAAACGCACCGCCTTCGAAGAATACCGCCTCACCAATCGTGGTGGCAAAGGCGTGATCACCATGAATGTCACCGAGAAGACGGGCAAGGTCGTCGCAGCCCTGGCTGTCGCGGATTCTGACCAGCTCATGCTCATGACCAGCAAGGGTCAAAACGTGCGCATCCGAGTCTCCGATATTCGTGAGACAGGTCGTAACGCTCAAGGCGTGAAGCTGATGGACCTCAAGAAGGACGAAGTCATCCAAGACGTCGCCATCGTGATCGCCGATGACGAAGAGGAAGCCGAAGCCAACAGCGAAGGAACGCCTGAGATCACGGGTGAAACTTCAGCCGAAGCTCCAGCCGCCGCCGAAACTGACGCTCCATCCTCCGAGGCTGAATCAGGCACCGAGCCCGAATCCACCGACACCGAGTCTTAAGTCCGTCCTGAAACCGATTCAGATGTCCACTCCGGCTTTTCCAGCCCTGTCTTCCGCACGTCTCTACGGGATCGTTGATCTCGGCTACTGCGCCCCGGCTCAGGTCGAGTCCATGACGGCAGCCCTGTGTGAGGGCGGAGTGGATTTGCTCCAACTGCGGGCCAAGAAGCTTTCGCTATCGGAGATCGAAAAACTCGCTCGGGTGATGCATCCCATCACCCGAGAGCATGGTGTGCCACTCATCATCAATGACCATCTCGAAATCGCCGCCAGCGTCGGTAGTGAAGGTGTGCATGTGGGACAAGACGATGATGCCGTGGCAAAAGCTCGTGCCGCCGTAGGACCGGGCGTCTTTGTGGGTAAGTCCACGCATAGCCTCGCCCAAGCCGTAGCCGCAGAGGCCGAAGGAGCTGATTACATTGGCTTTGGCCCGCTGTATGCCACCGGCACGAAACCCGACTATGTGCCGATCGGTCTGCACGATATTACCGAGGTTCATCGACAAGTTCAGCTCCCCATCTTTTGCATCGGTGGAGTGAATGCGGCGCGACTGCCCGAAGTCTTACAAGCGGGTGCGCGGCGAGTTGTAGTTGTCTCAGCGTTTTTGCTGGCACCCGACGTGCAGGCGTATGTTCGTCAGATCAAATCATCCCTGCCCTGAATCGCTATGAACTCGTTCCATCCTCTTCGGCTCCTTTGGGTCGCACTGTTTCTGGTGAATGCCGCTGTCGTTCAAGCCCAAGGCCCCGCCCCTAAGCCCCTGCCACCGTTACTCAAGCAATGGGCTGAAGCGCAGAAAACCATGCCTGACATGGTGGTGAACTTCCGCCAGACACGGTCCACTCCTGCCCTGAAAAATCCGGTGACGACCTCGGGTAAATTTTGGCGCTTTAAAGACGGTGCCTTTCGCTGGGAACTCGGCCAGCCGCCGCAGACGGTCTTGGTCAATGACCTGACCGATTTTCGGGTCCGCGAAGGCGATGGCGAATGGCAAAATCTTGACGCGAAGGATGCCCGTTATCGCATGTGGTCACGCTTTCTCAGTGGCAATGAAGCTTCTCCCGAGGAGCTCCAACAGCACTTCCTGGTGGATGCGGTGGAGCAGAACGCGGATGTCACCGCCATTTCTCTACGGCCTAAAGCCCCCTTCATCCGCAGACATCTGAAACAGCTCGATCTCCAGATTTCGCCCAAGACCTTCCGCCTGCTTCAGCTCCGTGTGATCCAAGGCGATGGCTCCACGCTGACGATGGCTTTCAGTGAGCCCCAAGACGTTTCACTGGACGAGAAAAACAAGCTGCTCACTCGAGGCTAGTGCCGGATCTCCACGGTCTTAAACCTTGAGTCCATCTGGATCGCCAGATCTACCCGGATCTTACGCGGCCCCAAACGGGCCGTGCTGACTGAATCGTCGCATAAAAAGCCCTCTTTTTCTTTTCCAAACCGTTTTCCTGTCTAAGCTCGCGCCCCCCTTTTTATGTCTGTGAAGCTCCGCCTCAACACCGCCTCCGCCACTCATGTCGTGCTTGCCAAAGTGGGCAATCCTCAACGTGAAGAACCCCTCCAGACTTCGAAGGAAGTCTTCGCCATTTCTGAGGAAGACCAGCCCACATTGACGGGTATTTTTCTGAAGCCCTTCAAAAATCTCACGCCGCATCGCTTCACCCATCATTCCTCGCTGGATCATCACGAGATGAACACCTGCGTGAAAGCCATCTTCGAAAGCAAAGATGGGCTACTGAAGCGAGGAGTCGAAATCGCCAAACACCTCTACTCGAAGTCCAATCACCCCAACATCAAATCGGGGGACCTCTGCATCGCCCACATCAAAGAGGCCCAGGTGGACGATCAATTCGTTCAAGGACTCTGCATCCTGAAGTCCGAAAGCGTGGTCCCCTTCCTCAGCATCACCGCCAAGGACGGTGACCTGCAAATCTCCACCGAGCAGGGCATCAATCCTGATAAGATCGATAAGGGCTGTCTGATTCTCGACCATTGGTCCAAGAAGGGCTATTACGTCCTCACCTTTGATCGCAGCGGCAGCGACTCCCGCTTCTGGGTGCGTGATTTCCTTGGGGTGGAACCTGTGCCGGACTCCGCCTTCCTCACCAACGCCTATGCCAAGATGGCCGTGGAGTTTTTGGAAGAGTCCACACCTGAAGATGACACTCCACCTTGGGAAACCTGCTCTGCAGCCCGCGATGCCCTCGAATACTTTGAAGAGCGTGAAAAGTTTGATCTGGAAGAATTCGAACAAGAAGTGCTGAAGACGCCCGAAGCCGTGAGCCGCTTCCAAGAGCACCGAGCCAAGATCGAAGAAGAGCAAGGCCAACCTCTGGAGAAATCCTTTGAGATCTCCAAAAAGGACGTCACAAAGGCGAAAAAGCGCATCAGTGCCGTGCTGAAGCTCGATACCGGTGTGGAGATTCACGTCAAACCCAGCAACAATTCGACTGAAAACGATCCTCTTCTCGAACGCGGGTTCGATGACCGCAAAGGCATGAAATACATCAAGGTGTATTTCAACAAAGACCTCTCGGCTTCACAGGCCTAACCAGGATTTGAATCTTCTCATGCGGGCAGGCCTTCCGGTCTGCCCGTTTTTGTTGCCACTCGATAAGCTCCTTCCGCCTACAAAAACCGGAACCCTTTCCACTCGCTGCGTCACTGTGATCCGAACATGCTTCTGGTATGAAATACTTACTTTTACTCAGTTCACTCATCTTTTTGGCATCCTGCACTCAGGAAACTCAAAACCAGATTGGCCGCTCACTTCAGAATTGGACCGGCGTCAACGGCGTGCTGGAGATTTACGCCGGGGAAAAGCTGGTGCGAAAGTTCATCCAGGTCGATAAATTAACGACGGCGACAGCGACCACTGACGTGACTGCACGTCCTTATCGGTTTGGCTACGGAGTGCTGGATGAGAACTTCGATGGCATCAAAAACAACGGCGAAAAGCGCGTGTATTTTGAATTCAGCGATTACTCGACCAACTACATCTTTTTCGAGAGTCCGCGTTGATCAGGCACCTGTCACCTCGCCATCTATTTTCCCCATCCATTGTGAGGCCCTGATCCGATTCAGTAGTCCCCCCCTTGAATCGTCATGCGCCGACTTTACGATCATATTGATCTTCGTGTCACGAACCTCGCCGAGGCCACTCTCTTTTACGAAACGTTGCTGCCAGCGTTGGGTTTCTCACGCCGTATGAATGTGCCCGGATGGCTCCAGTATGAAGCTGCCGATCACGGTGTGGCCGCCTTCTTCGGAGTCACCGAATCTGAGCGGCATGTGCCGAATGAAAACCGCATCGCCTTCTGGGCTGCATCCGTGGAGGACGTGGACGCCATTGCCGACATCGCCGATCTAGCGGGAGCTCAAAACATTGAAGGCCCGATGGCTTATGCACCGGGCTACTATGCGATGTTTTTCGAGGATCCCTGCGGCAACCGATTTGAAGTTTGTCATCGGGTCCAGTTGTGATTCACCCGATGCACAGGGGATCGTATCGTCGCGATCAACTCATCTGAGGTTGAGCACTCAAAACGCTCTCCAGAGGCGCTTTTAAAATCTCACGCTGCCATTCCATCAAGGCACCGACCCCAGCCTGCACGGCCACGACTTCCTCCAAAGTGCTCCGGGAGCCTAACAAGCTGCTCTCGATATCTAGCGCTTCAGCGATTTTATCGCGCATGCCACAGAGTTGATCGATTTGGTCACGCTGAGCATCCGTGAGCCGAGCTTTCGCTTTCTTAACTCGCTGAGGCCAAGCGGACTGACCGGCTTTAAAGACTTCAGCCACGAGCTCGTGGAATTCCTTCTTCCATTTCGGACGCCAGCCCGCGGGGGGGTGCATGACCCCACCCGATTCAAAGACCTCGGCAAACGCCACCATCTGTTTATTCGACATGACGCGATAGCATGGAATGTCCTTCTCCATCGCGATTTTCTCCCGCCATTCCCACATGGCTTTTAAGATGGCCAACCCCTTCGGATGAAGACGTCCACTGCCCTGCACCCGCCAAGGATCTTCCTTCGGTGCCGCACTGCGCGCGGCAACATCCTCTTGGAGTTCAAGACAGCTTTGCTCGAACCAAAACTCACGTCCTTTCTCGCGGAGTAATTGCATGAGGTAATCTGCCAGCGGCAACAAATACCTCACATCATCGACCGCATAAGAGAGCATATGTGGAGGCAAGGGACGACGGCTCCAATCCGCCTTCTGCGAGGCTTTCGAGATTTCCAGACCGAAAACCGTCTGGAGTAACGCGGCCAAGCCGAATTGCCGCATGCCGACAAGGCGGGCGGCGATCTGCGTATCACGCACGACCTTGGGCGCCCAACCATAAGTGCGGCGGAGCATCGTTAGGTCATAGTCGGAGCCATGGAACCAAAGCTCATGCCGATCCAGAAGATTCAGCAAAGCCGAGACATCGGAGATCGCCAAAGGATCGACCAATGCGAATCGCCCTGCACAGGCGACCTGGAGCAAACAAAGCTTTTCGTGATAATGATGCAGCGAATCCGCCTCCGTATCCAAACAGCAACGTTTATCCGCAGATTGCGCCAGATGTGCTTCTGTTTCCAAAAGCCATTGCTGAAGCTGATCCGGCGAATCGATAAAGACGTAATCGCCTGGGATAACTTCGGGAGGAGTCAATCGCGGAGCCGTGCTCATTTCAGGCCTGTCAGCAAAATTTCAGCATTGTTGCTCGTGCGGTTGATATTGCGGATCAACAGTTCGAGGGCTTCCACAGCCGGCACCTGGGCGAGTTGTTTGCGGATGGCAGAGACCCGTTTGAACTCCTCCGGGTGATAAAGTAGATCGTCACGGCGAGTCCCCGATTTGAGCACATGCAACGCCGGGAAAATGCGCCGTTCCGAGATCTCACGATCCAGCGTGGCTTCCATATTGCCGGTGCCTTTGAACTCCTCAAAGATCAAATCGTCCATGCGGTTTTCCGTCTCGATCAATGCCGTTGCAATAATGGTTAGACTCCCACCTTCCTCGACATTACGAGCAGCACCGAAAAACTTCTTCGGCTTCACCATGGCCTTGGAGTCCATACCGCCAGACATGGTGCGGCCCTTGCCACCCGTCATGCTGTTATACCCACGGGCCAGACGAGTCAGTGAGTCGAGCAAGATGACGACATCCTTACCTGCCTCCACGAGGCGGCAGGCGCGCTCGCGAACGATCTCAGCCAACTGGCTATGCCTCTTCGGGCTTTCATCGAATGTGGAACTGTAGATCTCACAGCCGTTGACGGATTCCTCAAAGTCCGTCACCTCTTCAGGACGCTCATCCAACAACAGGATGATCAACGAGATCTCCTTGTGATTATGCACGATCGCTTTCGCGATGTCTTTAAGCAGCACGGTCTTACCCGAGCGCGGAGACGCGTTGATCAAACCACGCTGCCCCTTCCCTAGCGGTGCGATCAGGTCCATGATCCGCACAGAAACCGGGCAAGGCTTGGGCATCTCCAAGATGATCCGCTCGTTCGGGAACATCGCCGTCAGCTTGTCAAAGTGAGTCGGCGGCTGCCAAGTGTCGATGGAGACACCATCCACCTCCAAGATGCGATCGATGGCCAAATATTTATCACGATCTTTCGGCGCCCGTGCATAGCCCGTGATGCGGTTGCCTGGACGTAAATTGAATTTCCTCACCAGAAACAGAGGGATGAAAACATCCTCCGGCAGGGGAGCGAAGCTGTATTTAGGATAGCGGATGAGGCCAAAATTCTCCGGCCCAATCTCCAAAATCCCGTCCACCTTCACTCTCGTGCGGTGATCGGCCATCCAGGCCAGCAGATCATAAATGAGCTGATGCTTCGAACGGCTCGCGTTCATTTTGAAACCCACCGCGTCAGCTTGGGCTTGGATCTCCGCCAGAGAAGCATCCTGAAGATCGTTTAACGAAATCTCCACGGGAAATGGCGGCTCAGCTCCGGGTGGGGAGAATTTCTCTTTCGGCTCAGCATTGTCACTTACCGGGGCAAGCTCAGAGGCGCTGGACGTTTCCACACCAGATGCAGTCACCCCCGAAGCCGATGCGTCGGATGTAGCCACAGGCTGGGTTTCAGGAGTGGGGGACTGGACCTGGGGAGGGGTCTCTAAGGTGTCGGTTGGATTCATGCTTGCCAATGCTGTCTTACCAGTGTCAGCACCTGCGCTTCGAGAGCAGCGCGATCACCATCATTCCAGATGACCACATCCGCTTTCTCAACTTTGGCTTCGATGGGCCACTGAGCCCTCAACATCTTTTCGATTATTGATTCGTCGAGACCTCGACTTTCCATCAACCGCCTTTTCTGAACCGCTTGGCTGGCAGCCACCACGATGATCAGATCTGCTGAAACTGAGCCTCCAATCTCATAGTGCAGAGGCACCTCCGCAAGGAAAAGATTTACTCCCGCCTTTCGCTGCTCCTCTCGATCCTTCTCCAGAGCCACTAAAACCCCGGGATGCAAAATCCCTTCTAAGAGAAGTCTTTGCTGATCCCGCTCGAAAACCTCTCCTCTCAGCCATGCCCGATTAGCGACCTCTCTCCCTTCACGCATTTCGATCGCTTTCTGACCGAACCGTGCACGCAATTGCACCAACGTCTCTGGAGCATCCAGGAGTTTCTGGACTGCTAAATCGGCCGAAAAAAAACGGCTCCCTTTGGGCAACAGGTGGGAAGCCAGCATGGCTGACACCGAGCTTTTGCCGCAGCCGATCCCTCCGGTGACGATCCAAGATTTCATATCTTTAGTTGATCCTGTAAAAGCAAACAGGCAGGTGATCAAGGATCACCTGCCTGTTTGAAAACGGAGTCAAACCGTGAACTTAGTTCCCGACGGATGGAAGCAGCGGATTGTCGCCACCGACCGAGGCGGCGGCGTTACCCTGGCCACCATTCTGCATGTTCGGATTGATCGGCTGACCCGCTGGGTCAATGATCTTAGCAGTGACGAAGATCATCAGGTTACGCTTGAAGTGGTCTTCGACGTTGGACTTGAACAAGCGACCAACGAAGGGCAGATCGCCCAAAACGGGCACTTTATCTTCCACGTCCTGCACGTCTTCACGAATCAGGCCCCCGAGAACCACCGTCTGACCGTCCCAGATCGTAACAGCCGTCTGCACCTTACGGGTGGAGAAGACGGGCTGATTGATCACGTTCGGAGTCAATTCCACACGAGAAGCAGGAACAGGATCGATTTCAGCAATCAACACACCAGCTGCGTTGAAGATTCGCTGAAGAGGCGATGCTGGAGTCACGCTGTAGATCGGGCTACCGTAGTTGATGAACCCATCAAACTCAGTCACTTCAGGAGCCAAGTTCAAGTCGATGGTGTAACCGTCCGCACCTACAGTGGGATCCACTTCCATACGCACACCCACTGGACGCATTTCGAAAGCAGTCGGGGTTGTCGGCGTCACAGGGATCGCGGTTGCACCACCACCACCGGTTGTGCTGCCCACGTTAGTAGGGATCTGCGGTGGATCGAACTCAGTCGGATAAATGAATTCGCGAATCACCTCGATCGTTGCACGCTGCCCGCCCTTGGTGGTGACGCTCGGGGCACTCATCAAATCAACACCTTTGCGTTGAGCCAATGCACGAATCACAAGACCGAATTGTGGGTCCGTGAGAACACCTGCCACACTGAACACGCCCGGTGCTTCGGAGACATCAGAGAGACCGGTAATTTGGGCATCAATGGCATTTCCGCTGATGGCATTGTTACCCGTTCTCAGACCACGGCTGACTGGGGAAATGACACCACCTGTGACCATGCTGGCGATGTTGGCCGGATAAACCATGGTGGAGCTGCTCAGGCCGGAGTTGCCGTCTGTGCCACCACCGATTTCAACATTGCTACCAGCCGTTCCGAGCAACCAGTCAAAGCCAAGCTCGTCGGTATTCTTCTGGGAAACTTCGACGAATTTGGAGGTGATATAAATTTGCTTCGGACCTTGGCCGCGAATCGAGTCCACAAAGGCCTCAACCAGATCAAGGTTTGGCTGTGTGTTTTTGACGATCAACTGAGAAGTGACCGGGTTGAACACCGCCGAAGCTCCTTCAGGGAACTGAATGCCTTGAGACTTCAAGATATCGAGAGCAGACTGCTGAACGATCAGACTGCTGGTCGGAGCGGCTGATGTCGAGGCAAATGGGTCTGCGGAGGCTGCTGGGGCAGCCGCAGCGGCACCACCACCACCCAGGCTACGGAAATCAGGCGGAACACGGTAGATACGAGTGTATTGCTCCTGAGTCGCATCCGAAACGGGAACGATCATGACCGCAAAAGGCTCGACCTTGTATTTCATCTGAGCCAGCTCAGTGACGTAACGAAGGGCTTCCACCATAGGAACATCCTTGAGGTCCAGGCTGATCGTCGCTGTGGAAGCCGTATCACCAGCTTTGAGAATGATGTTGACACCTTTTTTGGCAGGGTCGGTTTCCGTCAAATCCAGATCGCGACTCTTGACGCGGAGGAACTCCACCGCTTCCTCGATGCTAGCACCTGCGAATTGAACCTGAGGAAAGATGATGCTCTGCATCTTCCGAGTCAGATACACGGTAGGCTCTGCGCCGCCTGCGGCGATCGGATCGACTACCAAGCCACGAACTGGGGGTTTGTGCTCCCAGGCTTCATTGACCATGTTAAGCATGCGTGCACGCTGATGATCACGAGCAGAATCAAAATATTCTGCCCGGCGCTTCTCCGTGTTCTCCATACCACGGCGGGCGGCCGAGTTGTAAGGGTCAATGCGGATGACGTCCTCAAAAGCTTCCAGAGCCTTGTTATAGTCGCCAATCTCCAAAGCACTGTTGGCCAGAAGCAGACCTTTCTTCACCTTGTCCACATTTTCCACATGCTGAGGAGTCAGTGCGGGCGGCCAGCGATCGGGATCATCCAGATGCTTAGCAAAGACACGAGCTGCACGGTGGCCTGGAACCGCCAATTCCGCTTCTTCGATCAGCTTTCTCGCTGCCACATAATCACCGATCTTGGCTTTTTCACGAGCAACGACGATCGCACAATCAGCAAACTTGAGATTGGCCAAATCCCGCCAGTCTTGGATGAATGGAGCGTTGGGCAGTTGGTCCAGGATGTCTTTGGCAGAACGATACTGTGCCAAAGCAGCCTCATAGTCACCTTTACCGAAAAACTCGTCACCTTTTTCCATCGCTTGGCGCGCATCCTCAATGCGGGCGGCGCGGCGAGCGATTTCTCGCTCGGCAATGCCGGGAACGCTGGCGCCGCCTTCACCTGCAAAAGCAGTGGTAGCGGCCACAGGCGCTGCGAGAGCGACCATCAAGGCAATCTGTTTTTTCTTCATTCGAGAGAGGTGCATCATAAAAGGGAGCGATTTGTCGAAATTAACAATGAGCCGAGCTGTTTAGCAGGATTTGCGTCTGTCTGGCGAGATGTTTTTTTGGTTGGTTTGTAAAAAGTTAGCCTCTGGTTACAGTGATGGCTTCACCGCCGTCCACAGGTTGAATCACAGCGCTGTTTTCCTCGATTTCGAGCAGGCGATAGGTGGTGCCAATGCCTGGAATCTGGAAGGTGTCCCCCTTCTTAACCGTCCGGGTTGGGCGGTCACCCAAGAGAAATTCAAACTCGGCTTCATACTCCGCCAAATTGGTTTCGGATCCACGCACGAGCTTAAACTCTTTGTTGGTTGCCTTGTCGATCATCGTTAGCTCAGACACATCTTTTTCACCCACCGTAGGATCGGCTGTCTTTTTGGCCTCAAAGCCCACCGCCTTGAAGCGAATCACGTCCTTATCGAAACCGAACTCATCTCCAGGTGAAACGAAGACGCTCTTCTTGGGGTCTGGCTTCAGCCTCTGCACCTGATACGGCGAAGAACTACTGTTGAGTTTAATGATGTAATCGTAGGTGATACGGCGCTTGAGAACCAACTTGTCGGTAAACGGAGGATGGCTCTTGGGATCACGCGGGCTCGTTTTAGCATTGAACTCTTCGAGGTTGCTGAACCCGTCTGCATCAGCGTCTAGATCTCCCACGTTAGGAGACAGAATGTTGGGCAAATCATTCTGCACCAAGTAAGAATTGGTCATTGGCGGGCGAAGCTGCGGTTCTTCCAATTGAAGGTCGAACAGCTGATCTCCCTTTTTAACCAAAAGAATCGATTTATTCAGAGGAACAGGCTTGCCGTTGATGACCGGCGACACCCAAGTTGTTTTCTCGGTTAAACGCTTGATGGTCGCATCCACCAAAGCAGTCGGCGGCTGTCCTGGATCGTTCTTGGAGTTGCCAGTCCGCCGCACCAGACGCTCGCTAAAGCTCTGGCTTGTCCAGACGAGGTAACCTGCGACCCCGAGGGCAATCGCTGCGGCGACGCCTAAAAGGACTTTTTCGTAATTCCCGTTCCTGTTCTGCATATCACAAATTTGATTTTAGGTCGTGATGACGATCTCTCGACTTCACTTGGTGCCAGCATTGGCAGTTTGAGCGTTCAAGAAGTAAACCAAGTCAATCTCCATGAAGACCCTGAGCTTCTCGTTACCAAGAACGGCTACAGAATCCACCGGTGCAGGCTCCGCTGCTCTGGTCGTCGTTACCGCCTGATTTTCAGTTGGGACGAGCGGGGCGGAGACACCGTCTTCAGACACAGCTTGAGCCGGTGCAGGGACATTTGCTTCGGAACGAAGCGGCCCATCCTTACGTTCATTCTCAATGCGCAGTAAACGCACCACTGTGAAGTAGGGCATTTCTGAAGGGCTTGCCAGATTGCTCAGAAGAATCTGAAGAGCGGCTTGATCCAAAGTGAGCAGAACTTTAACCTGACGGCGCTCTGAAAGCTTCGGAGCAGCCGCAGCTGGGGCACCCGGACGCCCGGGGACACCTGGACGGGTCTGCGCAGCACGAGGAGCAGGCTTTGTGGATGCCGCTTTTTCGGAATCCAGTTCGGAACGCTCCAGCATCTCAAGCTGCTTAACTCCGGCTTTTGCGAAGGTATTTACAAGCGTGTCCACCGCATCCAGATAACCAGAAAGTGCGGTCGCTTCATCGTTAGACTTGGGCAATTCCCCGGTGTAGCGATCAAAGGCCAAATTATAAACGGCAGGCAATCCCATGCCGTGATCGGCGGCGGTCTTGCGTGATTCCGCAATCTTGGCCTTCAGCTTCGCCTGGAACTCCGTATCAGTCGTCGGCGCATTGTTAACCTGAAGCTTATTGAGCACCAGCGACAGACGCCCGGTGGCGTCCGTAAACTCTTTCACCAAGCTCTGCTTGAGAGCCAGGTTTTCTGGAGTGGGTGCCAGCGCAGCACTCTTCATGGCCGCAATGCTGGTGTTGACCGAATCAAACTGCTCCAGGGTAGCGGAGTAGCTGGAATAGGAGGAAAACAGCATGTAACCGAGACCTGCCACGCCTGCCGCCGTGACGCCGAGGATGGCAGCCGGCCCTTTGTTTTGTTGGATCCAACTCATTTTTTAGAACTGCATGGGCTGCTTCAGGGGCAGCTTGATGTTAAACTTATAAGCATAGCGGTCTTCTTCGACACCGCTCTCGGCGCTCACGAAATTGGCACGCTTTTCTTCAAACTTATCAGCGGCAAACCAGCTCATCTTAGCTAAGGCGCTGGCGAAGCGGTAAACCACTTGTTCCCCCTCATCGTTTTTGCGATAAAGGCCTTGAATGCGCAATTCGTAAACAGGGGCCTGGCCAGCTTTGGGCTTCGTCGGGCTCTCTGCGGCAGCACTCTCTTCTTGACCGAAGAGGGGCGGTGTCAATGGCTTGCCATCCTTCAAGGGTTCAATGGTGGTCAACCAGATGAGGTCATTTTCGAACTTACCATTCATCTCGCTGAGCAAGCGCACCCAGTAGGAACGATCGCCCACGGCTTCCATCAGCGGTTGAACCATCGCGATGGATTGTGCCTGCACCCCATCAAGGGCTCGAATTTGATTCGCGATCCCAATGAGGCCATTATTCTCAGCCTGCATGGCGCTCAGCTTCTCCTGGGTCACACGCTCCGTATTCTTGAAATACATCATTCCAGCCCCTAGAGCTGCCCACAAGCAGAGGCCTGCAGTGATCAAGGCTGGGGCACGGCGGGCTGCATCACGAGCATTGGCGACAACATCTGGCACCAATTCAATCTCGGAAGGGCACCCCCCCGAGGAACGCAGAGCCAAGCCCACCAATTCGCCCATGAAAGGGGCATCAGCGGCGACTGCATCTGCACTGACTCCCGCCAACTGAACGCCTCGGAGAGGATTGAAGACTTCCACCGGAAGCTTCAGCTTCTCTTCCAAGAAAAGGGCCATGTTGCCGAGAAGGGCGCCGCCCCCACAGACAAACACCCGTTTCGGCTGGGAACCACCCTGCTGAGTGCGGTAGTAGTTGATCGTGCGCATGATCTCCCCATGCAGTCTCGTTGCCGAGTTACGAATCACCTTCGACAAAGCAGCAATGGCGGGGTCAGAATCCTCTTCAACAGCACCGCCTTGGGCGACGTAACCGACCGAAAGCTTCTGCTGCTCTGCATCACCGAAACCAATGCCAAATTCCTTGGAAACCGAATTGGTGATGGTTGCGCCACCGACCAAAACGTTGCGGGTGAAGAATCGACCATCTTCGATGAAGACAAGGTTCGTTGACCGAGCTCCGAGATCAATAATCACCACAGGCTCATCCACATCGGGATAACTGTAACGGAAAGCATTGAACAGGGCGAGTGGAGCCAGATCAACGCAACTCGTCTTCAGACCTGCTCCGGCGACGGTATCGTTAATCTCATTGAGAGAATCCGATTTGATCGCCACGATAACCACTTCAGTCTCACCCATTTCGGAGACCACTTCATAGTCCCAAGTCACTTCGTTGATCGGGAAAGGCACATTCTGGCGAGCTTCGAACTCGACGATCTGATCCATCCGATCCCCCTGAACGGGAGGCAGCTTAACGAAACGGGAAAACACGGTGTGGCCGGCCACAGCGTAGCAAACGGAACTCCCTTTGATCTTGAGGCGATCCACAAGCTCCTGGACACCCACTTTCAACTGAGGAATCCGGGAGGTATCGACCGTGGGATCTCCCGTCATGTCGATGAACTCGTATTTCTTCAGCACGAGGTCGCCCCCTGATTTACCGAAAATGGCACCTGACAACCTCTGTGAGCCGAGATTCAGGACCGCTATGCTTTTGCTGTCTGCCATGCTATTTTATTTCTAAAGCCTGCTTTAAAGAAGAGATGAGAAAGCAGGGATTACTGCTTCTTGGCGCTGACGTCGTAATCACCCCACAGGATACCAAAAGGGGTCTCGGTCTTCGCCAGCATCACACCTTCGTTCATGGAGAAACTCTCTGTCTTTTCCCACCACGGAGCTTTTCCCATGCTGGAATTGCCCTCGATGCGCTGTCCTCCGACCGTCACTTCATAACCCCAAGCCTTGATGTCAGAGGGGGTAAAACCATCTTTCTGAAGCAAACGGCGCAATGTCGCCGGGCTCACATAAGCCAGTGCATGGCAATCTTCAGATGCGGGAATATCGACGTAATTGAAGGCCCCTTTGATGACTTCGTATTTGCCATCTTTCGTCTGCGCATTCAGCGCGATGTAGTAAGTCACCGCCAGGGAGTCCAGCGCCCCGTTCCTGCCACCGGCAGATTGAGGGAGCTTGATCTGGAAAGAAAAATCCACTTCCATCCAATCTTTGGGCCGCCAGCGCTTTTCGCCAACATTGCTAGCTTGGAACTGAGGCGTTTGGATGGATTTGATTTCCAATTTTCCACCATCCACTTTGACGGCGGGGGCAGCTGTCTGGGCACTTGCTGTGCCGACACCGAACGCGAGAATAGCGAGAGCTGTGTGAATTTTCATGATGGCTGGGGGGGGGAAATTTCCTTTTCTGTTTCGGCCCGTGGGTTGCTGCACAGAAGGGATTTTTTATTTTTATCCGCAAAGGGCCTCAAGCAGCAAGACGCGATTTTCGGAAACTTCGAAAAAGTAACCGAAAAGGCCTGAAATCAGGGAAAAATGGCCTCAGAAGGCACGCTCAGGTGCCGCCTTACCTCCTTCGATAGGAGCGTCCCAACTCAATGCTGAATCACAACGTATTTACTTTGCCAATGCATGACCAGCTTCTCGAGTGCCTTTTCCACGCGGCATCTTCATTAATTGGTCACCCAATTCGGCACGGATTAGCACCGCTTGCTTTTGCAATTCGGCCATTATTTCAGGGCTCTGAGCAGCGAGATTTTTTGACTCACTGAGGTCTGCGTAAAGATCGTAGAGCTCAGCTTCCAGGACTTTTTCAGGCTGATATTTCACAGGCTTGCCTCCGGTGGCCTTGGACTGATTTCCCAGCGTGCGAAAGGTATGTGGCAGGATGAGTTTCCAGCGTCCATCGCCACTGGTCACGGCTTGGAGTTCATTTTGATGGTAATAGAAGGCATAGCTATCATGCGGGTTTTTCGCCCCTTCCTCGCCATGAATGATGGGCCACACATTCATGCCATCAATGGGATGATCGGGTAAATCGGCACCGATCACAGCCGCCACGGTGGGTAGCAGATCGATCGTCATCATCATGGTGTCTGTGGTCGTGCCCGCAGGGATCTGCTCTGGCCAGCGCATGATACCCGTCACACGGGTGCCGCCTTCCCAGATGGTCCCCTTCCCTTCACGCAAGATTCCCGCAGAGCCCGCGTGATCGCCATAGCTTAGCCACGGGCCGTTGTCGGAGGTGAAAATCACCCAGGTATTGTCCTTCAAGCCATTTTTCTCCAACGCTTGCATCACCTGCCCCACGGACCAATCCACCTCCATCATCACGTCGGCAAACAATCCTTTACCCGACTTCCCGTTATACTTCTCACTCACATAAAGGGGCACGTGCACCATGCTGTGTGCCAGATAAAGAAAGAACGGCTTATCTTTGTTTCGATCAATGAAACCGACCGCTTTCGTGGTGTAATCCGTCGTTAGGCGGGTTTGATCCTCGGGCGTCACCTCCTCATCCACGACGTGATCGTTTTCGATCATCGGTAACTTGGGATAAGAACCAGGCTTGGCCTCGGGGTGAAATGGCCACATGTCATTGGAATACGGCAGGCCGTAATACTCATCGAAGCCATGCTGGGTGGGTAAAAAGGGCGGTAAGTGCCCCAGGTGCCACTTGCCGACAGCAGCCGTGGCATAGCCTTTTTGCTTCACCAGTTCGGCCAGGGTCATTTCATCAGCACTGAGGCCGTGTGTCGCTTTCGGGGAGAGCGCCCCATGAATGCCGATGCGATTCGGGTAGCAACCGGTCAGTAAGCCAGCCCTGGAGGCACTGCAGACGGGCTGTGGCACATGAAAGTTGGTGAATTTCCGCCCTTCTTGAGCCAAGCGATCAATGTTCGGAGTCGTATAGCCCTGCGCACCGAAACAACTCACGTCGGCATACCCCATATCGTCCATGAAGATGACGACGATATTCGGCTGATTGGCAGCTTGAACGAGGGAAGCTAGACTGAGACAAACGGCAGCTAAAAGATAACGCATGGCTCCAGACAACGACGCCAAGCCCGCTGATTTGTCCCCAAAAACAAAAAAGGCCCGGCATTTCTGCCGAGCCTTTTCCAAGACAATGAATGGGGCTGATTACGCCTTGGCGATGCTGGTGATCTTACCGTGTTCGCTGTCCACTTTGACTTTCTTACCCACGAGACCTTCAGCCTCTTCAGCACCTTTGGAGGATGGGGTGAGCGTCAGTTTGACTTCTTTACCGCCTTCCACGACGACGACGGCTTTCGTAGAGGCGTCGAAGGACTTCAGTTTGCCTTCGTTAGTGACCACCTTGCCGCAACCGGCGTAAGCGGAACCAAGTGCCAGAGAGGCCAGAGCAAGAGTAGCGAGAGCTTTTTTCATAGATTTTGAAGGATTGTTGTTGGACACAGGCAACCACAAACGTTGCAGTTCATCCAACGATTGATCATAAAGTTTGTTTGCATACAAGCCTAAAATTCCATGAAAAACTGCCTGAGTCTTTTCCTCCTGTTTCTTGCCAGTTTCGTCCATGGCCACCCGGTCCCGGACATTCCTGTTCGCACCTTTTTTACGCCCGAAGGCCAATGCACACTGACGGTCGAGGTCGATCCACGCTGTTTTTCAGCCGATCCCAACACCGCCCCTTCCCTGATGCAACCCATCGTGGCCAGCCTCAGCCCAGAACGTGTCACGGAACTCAAAACAAAGGCTCAAGAGCTGGTTAAAAAATACATCGAGTTCATCTTCGAACCGACAGGGCAGATCACACCCGAGTTCAGCTTTGAATTCACCGGTCTTGACCGTGCCCCTCTGGATAGCGAAGACGACATCGTCGTGCTGACAGGGACTTGGAAGACGACGGTCCCTGAAGGCAGCAAAGGCTGGCGGATCCGCGCCACGAAGGCCACGCCGCTGGCCATCGTGTTTCGGAATTATCTATCCGGCGTTGAGCACCCCAAATTCTCCGTGCTGTTTCCAGGGGAGACCAGTTTCCCCTTCGATCTCACCGCTTCAGCGCAGCCGTAGAAACGGGTGAGTTCTCCTGACCGCCTCGGGATTGCCTTGACTGTTTTGACCCAACTCAGATCGAGAAAATCTTGCACCGGAGCGGATTAGAACCGTAATCCAAACGGCGGCCTGAGGGTTTCTCTCCAAAGCTCACGTCAGACCTGCTTGCATCTCCTTGTATGAAACCAACCATTGCCTTTGTCGGAGTCGGAAAAATGGGAGCCAACATGGCTCGCCGTCTCAAAGAATGTGATTATCCCATCACGGCGGTTTACGATAGCCACCGCCTGCTGTCAGACTCCCTCGCCGCAGAGCTCAGCTGCGCCGCCCCCGCCACTTTGGCCGAAGTCACCGCAGCCGCCGACATCATCTTTACCGTCGTCACCAATGATGAAGCCATGCGCGGCATCTTTTTCGGCCCGGGTGACAACCTGCTGCAAGGTGCCTCAGGCAAGATCTTCATCAATTGCGCCACCGTCTCTCCCACCGTGCATCGCGAGATTTACGAAGCCGCTAAACAAGCCGGAGCCGATAGCCTGGAAGCCAGCATGGCCTCCAGCATCAGCCATGCCCGTGAGGGCAAGCTCTACCTCATGCTCGGCGGCGATGAAGCCGTGTATCAAAAGGTCCTGCCCGTGCTCGAAAACATGAGCGTCAACCGCCGCTACATCGGCGGCCCAGGCCGCGCCGCTGAGGTGAAGGCCCTGGTGAATATGGTGATGAACATCAACACCGCCGGCCTTGCCGAGGGCCTGGGACTCGCCGCCGCCCTCGGTCATGATCTCGAGATGATCCGGGAAGTCTTCAGCCAAACCGGAGCCAACAGCCGCGTGCTGGAGACCGATAGCGCCGACATGGTGGCCCGTGAGCACGATTGCTGGTTCTCAGCCGAGCATGCGGCCAAGGACAGCGGCATCGCCGGAGGCATGGCGGAGAGCGTCGGCCTCACGCTGCCTCTGAACAATGCCACCATCTCCCAATACCAAAAGATGGTGAGCCTGGGCCTGGGTGGGCTGGATAAATCCGGCATCGCCGAGCTGACCTTCAAAGGCAGGCACGCTTGATCCCCTCTGCGAATTTCATTTCCAGCGTCCCCAACAAAAAACCATGACCGCGATCGACGGTCATGGTTTTCTTTTTTCAGTGATCGTTAAGGATCAAACAAGCTCAGCCACCGCTTCGTCGATTTCCTCGACTTCTTCCTCGCCATACATTTCGTCAATAGCTTCATCAAAAGCTTCACTCATGACAGCGATGCCTTCCTCCAGAGCCTCCTGTGGGATGGTCAGTGGCGGACAGATTTTCACAGTTTGGCCCCAGGCACCCACGGGTGCGAAGAACAGCAGCCCCTTTTGATAGCAGAGTTCAATGACTCGATGAGCCAGATCATGGTCAGGCTGTTTTGTGCCCTTCTTCACCGTCTGGATCCCGGCCACCAGCCCGGCGCAAGTCACGTTCCCGATCACGTCCGGGTATTTCTCCTGAATGGCTTTGCAGGCGGCCAGGAGGACAGGCTCCAAGCGTGCCGCATTGCCCGTGAGATCGTCGTTGAGGATCTTGCGGATGTTGGCCAGAGCGGCGGCACAGCAGACGGGGTTGCCTGTATGCGTGCTGGTCATCGACCCAGGCGGGAACTGGTCCATGATGTCGGGACGCCCGATCACCGCACTCAGAGGCAGGGATGACGAGATGCCCTTGCCACAGCAGATGAGGTCCGGCACCACGCCGTAATGCTCAAAGGCCCAGAATTTACCTGTGCGGCCAAAGCCTGACTGCACTTCATCGAAGGTCAGCACCACGTCATGCTCCGTGCACCAGGCACGCAGTTTCTGGATGTATTCCACCGGCGCGAAGTCAGGACCGACACCCTGATAGCTCTCCATGATCACACCCGCGATTTGTGAGGGCTTCATGCCGCTTTTCTCCACCGCCTGAAGGAAACCATCGAAGCTGCTGTCATCTTCCCAATACCCATCCGGGAATGGCACGTTGATGATGGCCGGGTCCATATTCACGATCCAGGTCTTCTGCCCGGCCATACCACCCGCCTGCTGAGAAGCCAGAGTGCGTCCATGATAACCACGCTCGAATCCAATGATGCCGATCTTTTCACGTCCACCGACTGCGATGCCGTGCGCGCGGCTCAACTTGATCGCGCACTCGGTGGCCTCGCTACCAGTGCTCAGGAGGAACACCTTCTTCAGCGGCTCTGGAGAAACACTGGCGATCAATTCGGCCAATTCAGGACGCTCTTCGCTCGGGAAGACGTAGTTGTGAATCAAACCGCTGTTGACCTGATCAATGATCGCCTGACGCACCTCGGGCACACCGTGACCACAATTGGTCACCAGCACGCCGCTGCTCCAGTCTAACCAGCGGTTACCATACTTGTCATAGACCGAAATATCTTCGGCCCGATCCCAGACGATGGGAGGCATGCCGCGCATGGACAGGGGCTCATACTTGCGACTCCGCTCAATGTGTTGGACTGAATCTGGATGAGGGACCGGTGTGCAGATGGTGCGATATTTCGTCGCTACATGCGGGACGGTCTGGGGAGTGGTGTCGTATTCTTTGCCCATGTAAAAATGTCGGTTGGTTAGGACAAGGATAACCTTGTCGAGCAACCCTCAGGCCAGCTACGCGCAAACTGGCGCATGTGGGTATTTTTGTGACAGAGCCTCTAAAAAACTAGTTAGTGAGAATTGTATCACTTGGAGTTGCCCGCACGCTAAACCTTGTCAAATCAAGGATTTTCGATGTTGTATCGGGGTTGAAGAAAACCGTCTGGATTGTCAGGCCAGTATGCACCGTCTTCGATCCATTCATGCAAGGCACCAATATCATCATCGGTTAGGGTGATGTCCAGACGCGGCATGATGAGAGGGTGCGTTCCCTCCCGCGTCACGGCCGTGTAAAGCAGCGATGCCTCAGGATCTCCAGGAACGATGTAAGCCTTATCTCTCTTTCTCGGAGCAAACGCACCACTGCGCTGAACGAGGGATAAACCCGCCGGAGGATTGGCCCCCTGATGGCAGCGCAGGCACTGCAACTCAAAGATCGGCTTCACATACGTCACAAAATAGGCGCGCCCCGCCAGGGCCTCCACCGGACTTTCCGGCGCAGGTTTACTGGCACAAGCCGCGAGGAGAAGACCCAGGAAACAGACGGGAGCGAGGTATTTCATCGGAAAGAATGCTAGCCGTTTAAAACCACGTTGTGACGCACTTACTTTCGCCAAAGCATGGCCAGGAACAGCGGAAACTCCTTGCGAGCCCGGTTTTCAGCACGAGCACGCGGCCCAGGTTGGCTTTCTTTGTGCGAATACCATTCTTTCAATCCCACCATGCTGAGTCCCGCCGCGAAGCCTGTCGCAGTCAAGGTCTCCAGACTCCGGTGGAAACTGACCGTGCTCTCGCTGTCCGCCTTGCCGGGGTGCATGGTGATGGGGATGCCCAGCGTGCTGCTGTAGGCGTCCACTCGACGATACTGAATTTTCCGCTCTTCTTCATGGCCCCAGGAGGTCTGGCGAGGGATCCGGAAAGCCGGGTGATTCAGCACCCAGAGCATGCGTCCGCCGGGTTTTAAAACCGCTGCGGTCGCGGCGATCACCTTATCCAGATGCTCCATGTTTTGCAGGCAGAGGATGGCGGATGCGGCATCAAACTCTCCCAACCCACCGAGCTCTGCGGCGTCTCGATCGTAATAACGGATCGGTGTCCGGCTCTGATAGGTTCTCGCCTTGGCGATCAGCGTCGGTGCGGCATCCACCCCCGTCACCTTCGCGCCTTTATCGGCCATCGCGCGCGAAAACACGCCCTGCCCACATCCGAGATCCAAAATGAATTCCCCACGCTGAGGCTGGAGCAAATCAAGAGCCTGAGGAATCACCACCGCCTGATACAGCTCCGACCCGCGCTCCCCGAGAATCCGGTCATACCAATCCGCCGATTTTTCCCAGGAGGTGCCACCTTGACTACGATCCTGTCGCGGACCGCTAGGCTTCCCCCCGCCAGGACGCGGCCCCTGGGCAGAACCTGGGCGCGGTGTGCGGGAGCCGGTGGGCTTACGGAAGAAATCAGAACGCATGCCCCTTTTATCGCTCGGAGATGGATGACGCGCTATCGGGAAATCAAGCCAAGCTCAAGCCATGCCCCGTCATCGGCAAGAAATCGCTCCGATTGCTCGTCGCCAACTGAGCCGATTCGCGAATAGCGACTGCTGCAATACAGCAGTCAGCAAAACTTTTCGACCGTCGCCCGGTGGCGTTAAAAAGTCGGGCAGCCATCTCGGCATCAGTTCGGGTCAAAGGTTCTGCCATGGGAAATAAACTGCGAGCCAGGACTTCCGCAGCGCTAGACAATGGACCACACAGAAACTCTCCCCAAACCAACGTACTCACATGAAGACTCTCACCCGACGTTAGCCACTGCAAAACCTGAGCTTCCTGAGAACTTCCAGGCACCAAAGCATCGATCAGAAAATTGGTGTCCAGATAGACCATGACCGCAATTCATTCACGCGCCTCAGCAACCGCACTCTTCCATTGAGCCGCAGTTTCAGGCGTCAGTTGCAGTTGGCGCTGCAGCTGGCGGAACAATTCCACCGCACTTTTCCCTTCCGCTTGCTCCTGAGCCAAGCGGCTGTTCTTCAGTTCCACCAGTTGACCGATCAATTCACGGAGTTCCTCAGAAGACAGGTCCTCCGCTTCATGCATGAGTTGATGGGTGCTCATTGGACCAGTTTAAATGAGCACCGGAGAAGATCAAGACTGCTCTAAGCCATCAAATCACCCGATCATTGCCACCATCCACAGGGATCTGAGCCCCGGTGACCTTAGCAAACAGTGGCGATGCCATGGCGGAGACCATGTTGCCAATGTCCTTGCTCTTGATCTCCACCTTCATCAGGTTCTTGGTCTTGTATTCATCCACCGTCATGCCGTAGCGCTCAGCGCTGCGCTGAAGGGCCTCGGGGGTCCAGAGCTTGGTATCGAACACGGCATCGGGGTGCACGATGTTCACGCGCACTCTCCAGGGAGCGAGCTCCAGGGCCGCCACACGGCAGAGTTGAGTGAGCGCAGCCTTACTGCAGGAGTAGGCAGAAGCACCTGGGCCGGGGGCTTTGAAGTTACGGCTGCCCACGAAGATGATGCTCGGCTCGATGCCCAGCTTCACGTATGGGATGACCTTGTTCATCAGCTTCTGATGGCTGGTCAGGTTGATCGAAATCGTGCGATCCCAATCCATCTGCTGCATCACATCCAGATGCTCATTCTTGGGGAAGATGCCGGCGTTGCTGACGACGATATCAATACCACCGTATTCACTGACCACAAAGTCGATGGCCTCCTGCACGGGCTGGTCTTCCGTCAGGTTCACCACGATCCCGACCCCACCGATCTTCTTCATGATGTCGGGGATCTCCTTGTCAATGTCCAGACCCACCACTTGGGCTCCCTGCTCGGCCAGACTTTCGGCGATGGCAAAACCGATACCCGCAGCACAACCGGTCACGAGGGCGACCTTGCCCTGATGCACTTTACGTGCAGGGCCTTTGCGCAGCTTGGCTTGCTCTAGCTCCCAGTATTCGATTTCAAAGATGTCCTTCTCAGGCAGTGGCTCCCAACCACCGACCTTCTCAGCCAACTGCACGGTCGCTGCGGTGGACTCGGCAATATCAGCGACGATCTTAGCATCCTTCAGCGTATCGCCAAAGCTCACCACGCCTTGGTTAGGCCAGATGGCGAACCGAGGGGCCGCATCGAGCTGGGTGTGACCGGCAGCGTTCCGGTCAAAGTAGGCTTTGTAATCATCCGCATACTTCTGCACGGAAGCCGCAATGTCTTCACCGATGAACGCCGGAGCGCGTTTCGTGCGGATGCTGTGGTCCGGAGTCAAGGGCCCACGGGTGCCAAACTCAGCCACACCCGCCAAGCCCGCATAACCGGCCGCTTCTGCGCTGGCATTCAACCGCGCAATCTGGGGATATCCACGAACTTTCGAAACGGCTTGGCGCAGCGTTGCCAGAGCCTTGAGATCGGTCGCAGCCTCAGTCTGAGCCGCAGCCGCTTGGCCACTTTTCTGGGCCAGATATTCCTCGGCCATCGTCACCATCTCGATGTGCAGTTCATAACTCTTACGAGCATCGTCATCGAAGGTAAACAGACCGTGCTTCAGCAGCACGAGTCCTTGCACGCCTTCCGCACGCAGGTCACGACCTGAAATCAGATCCGCCACCGTCTTGGCCAGGATGAAGCCGGGCATCACGTAGGGGACGATGATCACGCGATTGCCATACAGTTCCTTCACACGGGCTTCGCCCTCCGCATTGCAAGTCAGCGCCGAGATCGCATTGGCGTGGCTATGATCCACGAACCGGAATGGCAGGATGGCATGTAAAATGGCTTCGATGCTCGCCGCCGGGGCATTCGGGTTGGTCATGGCAGCCTTCTGCTGCAGCACCATGTCCGCATCACTCATCGAAGCGAGCTTGGACATCTTGATCAGAGCGTCCATGCGCACAGGTGAGAAACCTTCGCGCTCGATGGTCGCGAGGTCCCATCCGCTGCCTTTCACATAGCAGAGCTCGACATCATCTCCAAAGAAGTCCTTTTCAGTGACTTTGACGGAGGTGTTACCCCCTCCATGCAGAACCAAGGCTGGATTGCGACCGAGCAAGCGGCTCGTGTAAACACGCTGGCCCAGCAGGTCGGTTCCAAAGGTGGCGGCTTCTGTATCGTTCCAAAGGCTTTGCATGGTCGGGAAAATGGAGCCTCAGACTTCCGGTGGGAGGGGCGGAGGTGCAAGAGGATTTTAGGCAGCGGTTTCGCCATCGCCGCTCTCAACTCTGAAGAATCGTGTCCACTCGGTGGAATCAGGGGAAATCACCTAGTGATAGACCGTGAAACCAGACTCAAAAAAGAGCCCAAAGTTTCGATATGCATCCACCAACACGCCTCCCCAGGCGCACCCCGCTGAGCATCTTCTCAAAGATAACGTCCCAAGGTCGGCATCGGCTTCTCGAGGGCCGTGTATAATAGACGACGCAGATCCTGCAAGACCCGTCGAGCACTGAGGCTATCGCGACAAATCGCTTTGATCGTGTATCCACCCGTTTTGAGAGGGCCAAACCCCAGATAAGCCTCCGGCGAATTAAGCGCCTCCAATGATTCTACCGGTAATGAAGGTGCCCCTAAAAAGAAACACCCCAGATAATGAGCCTGCGGACTGATTCGCAGCATGGACTCCAGGCTATCATCCTCTGGAGAAAGCCGATAACGCTCTCGAGCCGCCAGGACTCCATCACACCAGACATCCAGATCCCAGAGCAGCTCGGCATATTGGAAGACTTCACCACTGGCCACTCGCCCCGGGCTCAGCCAGTCAAAATAAAGCAAGGTCCCACTTCCCTCCACATGCAGCTCGGTCTGCTGCTGATAACGTGCCCCTGCCTGTGGAATGAACGGCTCAGGAAAGAACTCCAAATGAGAGCCTGAGCGTGCCGTGAACTTTTGAAAGACCCGTGCTGGCCCTCCGCTGCGCGAGCGATAAACGCGACTGGCACTGGGGGTGGTCAAGATCACCGAAGCTCGGCTCTCCGCTTCAGCGGCTAGTTCGATGCAATCGCCATCGAAAATACCAGCTGTCGGATTGACGATATTCACAACCAAAGCCCCCGCATCCTCATGGGGTTTACTCAGGTGCAGGGGTGCACGGAAAGACTGTTGGCTCAGATAAGTCCGGCCATCGTCATAGGCAGAAGCGGTGAGAGTGAGATGACCACGCATGAGGCCGAAAAAGAAATCTGATTCAAACAATGCCCCTGGCTAGCAGCGGTTTCATCCGCACCTAACCAAGGATTCACCCAGTCACTCAAACAAACAGATACTCTTTTTTCAGCCATCCCAGCAAGGCATCCTTGCCCTTCTCCGATTTCATATCGGCAAAGATCACGGGGCGTTCACCTCGCATCAGCTTGGCATCCCGATCCATCACGTCAAGATCCGCCCCCACATAGGGCGCAAGATCGATCTTATTGATCAACAGCAAATCACTCGTGCGAATGGCGGGGCCACCCTTGCGCGGGATTTTATCCCCTTCAGCCACATCGATGACGAAGATGAAAACATCCGCCAATTCAGGGGAATAGGTCGCGGAGAGATTGTCTCCACCGCTTTCGATGATCAGCAGTTGCAGATCCGCATGGCGCTTTTCCAACTCCAACACCGCCGCCATATTCATGCTGATGTCATCACGGATCGCCGTATGCGGACAGCCGCCGGTTTCCACACCCATGACTCGATCCGCCGGCAGGATATTCTGGCGCAGCAAAAACTCCGCATCTTCACGGGTGTAGATGTCATTGGTAATGACCGCGAGAGAATACTCATCCTTCAGCCATTGGCAGAGGCGCAGCACACACATGGTTTTACCAGAGCCGACAGGCCCTCCGATGCCGATCCGTAAAGGTCGTGGATTGCTCATGTTAAATTAAGAAATGAAAAGACGTTCGTTGGCCCGTGCATGACGCATCGAGGCGATTTCGAGAAGAGGATTGAACCAGCCGAGACGTTCGGACGGGGTCGAGATCAAGGCGTCTAAACGAGGAGCGATCAGGGTCATGCAACCCCGGATGATCAGCTGGCAGCGCTCCTGCCCTAGGCGGATGAGTTTCATCGAACTGATGGCATAACCACTGATGGTTTGCAAAGCGAAGGCACAGACGACGGCCGTCACCGGAAGATGTCTCAACTCCAAGGCACACACGATCAAGTGATGACAGGGAGCCTCACTCTGCGCGTAGGAGGTAAGCGCAGGATCCGCATCCAGCTTCTGCACCAGCGCCAAACGCCGAGAACCCAACTGGCGGCTCGCTTGGCGCAACTCCGCCGCTAATTTCCAGGCCTCCAACTCATCATCCATCAGGCGTAAAGCAGCATAGTCCCCAGCAGCCGCACAGGCGTGGGCTTTCACCAAAAAGGGCAATTCAAAGGCCAACAGACTGGGAATGATCTGATGCTGAAGAAACCTCTCCAAATCCTCCGGCTTCTGCACCACGCCACGCTGCACAAGTTCCTCCAAGCCCATGGAATGAGCATAGGCCCCCGAGGGGAACTGGGAATCATTGACCTGTAGTAACCAAGGCAACCACTCAGGAAGCATGGGCCGTCACACGCAAGGGGTTAAACACAACGTGAACTTCTTCATAGGCCCAACCTTCACGTTCAAAGAGTTGGAGAACAGCAGTATCGTGAACGATGCGGATGAACCCGTCAATCACCTGCACACCGAGATGCAGGTTACCAATCTTCCATCCCATCAAAGCCGCCTGCTCGGGATTTTCAGGGCGGATTTGATAAACCAATTCCGTCTCCTGGCGCACGACATAGTCCACGGATTCGGTCTGATAAACCACGCCTCCATGCTTCAGTCGTGACTCGAGATCGAAACCGAACTCGGTTCCATCCCCAGCCACACCACGCCAACGCCGCTTGAGAAAAAGCCGTCGCTCGACGAGAAGCTCCACCTGCTCGGAGACAGGTCGCATGGACGTCTCCGAGAGCATTCGTTGCACTAAGATCATGACATCATGCCCTCCCTAAACGACGCCGAATCTGATCCGGATCTTGCCGGAGATCTAACAAGGCATGTATCACCAGCCTGCTTTTCTCGGCCACATAGTAGAGACCATAGTTGCGGTTGAAAACAAAGACCCGTCGAAGCCTGTCTCCATAAACCAGAGAGCCAATCTCTGGAAACGCCTCCAATAACTTGAGATCGGCCAAGACTTCTCCATAAAACCGATCGCCCATCCCCTCTTCCAATACTTCGAGACGTTCGTAAATGGCCTGGACATCCATCTCTGCCCCAAGCGTCCATAGGGTCTGATTCATGGTCGCTCTGAAGCCAATCTCTGCTTGAGACGTTGAATACCAGCAGTGACTTCATCCGTGGTGCGGACAGCAGTAGGGTTGGCGTCATATTCAGCAAGTCGCTCAGCAAGCAACGATTCAGATCTGGGAGATAGCGATGCATCTCTCGAAACATCATTCCAAATCTCCCAGACGAGTCGAAGTTTCTGATCGACCGTGAGCGACTGAATCTCGGGAATGGTTTCCAGAATCATTCCTCATATTATGTCAGTGATGGATATCTCCACAATGGATAAAATAAGGCTCTAGAAAAGGAAATACCGCTGGGCCATGGGCAAGACACTGGCGGGTTCACAACGGAGTTCTCGGCCGTCGGCTTTCACGGTGTAGGTATCTGGATCCACTTCGATTTTGGGCAGGTAATTGTTCCAGAGCATGTCGCGCTTACTCACCGTTCGGCAGGTTTGCACAGCGCTCAGTTTCTTACACACACCGAGCTGCTTGACCACTCCGCTAGATAGCGCTGCTTGGCTCACAAAGGTGATACTGGTATTGAACTTCGCGCGTCCATGCGCACCGAATTGAGGCCGGTAAAACATCGGCTGTGGAGTCGGGATACTGGCATTGGGATCGCCCATGTTGGCCATGGCGATCATGCCGCCTTTCAGCACGACCTCTGGTTTCACTCCGAAAAACATCGGCTTCCATACCACCAGGTCCGCAAGCTTACCGACCTCGATGCTGCCCACTTCATGAGCGATGCCGTGCGTAAGAGCCGGGTTGATCGTGTATTTGGCGATGTAACGCAGCGCACGGTAGTTATCGGCGGCGTTATGCTCAGGACCATCCAGCTTGCCAAACTGGGTCTTCATCTTGTGCGCTGTCTGCCACGTGCGAGTGATGACCTCGCCAAGTCGTCCCATGGCCTGACTATCGCTCGACATCATCGAGATCGCTCCGAGGTCATGCAGCAAATCCTCCGCCGCAATGGTTTCAGGACGGATACGAGATTCCGCAAACGCCACATCCTCTGGAATCTTGGAATCCAGGTGATGGCAGACCATGAGCATGTCCAGATGCTCATCAATGGTGTTAATGGTAAAGGGGCGTGTCGGGTTGGTTGAGGAGGGCAAGACATTGGCCTCACCACACACCCTGATGATGTCGGGAGCGTGACCACCGCCAGCCCCCTCCGAGTGATAGGTGTGGATCGTGCGTCCTTTGAAGGCATTGAGCGTGCTCTCCACAAAGCCAGCTTCATTCAGCGTATCCGTATGGATCGCCACCTGCACATCCAATTCATCGGCGACCCCCAGACAGGTATCAATCGCCGCAGGTGTGGTGCCCCAGTCCTCATGCAATTTCAAGCCAATCGCTCCTGCCAAAATCTGCTCGCGGAGCGGAGCAGGTGTGGAGCAATTGCCCTTGCCTAAAAAGCCCAAATTCATCGGATACTCATCCGCCGCCTCCAGCATGCGATGAATGTTCCAGATCCCAGGTGTGCATGTGGTGGCATAGGTGCCATGGGCCGGACCTGTGCCTCCACCGAGCATCGTCGTGACGCCACTGGCGAGAGCATGATCGATCTGCTGAGGACAAATGAAGTGAATGTGGGTGTCAATGCCCCCAGCGGTGATGATGCATCCCTCACCGGCGATCACTTCCGTGCCCGCGCCGATCACCATATCAATGCCATCCTGCAGCAGAGGATTACCCGCATGACCGATGCCAACAATGCGACCATGCTTGATCCCAATATCGGCTTTGATCACCCCTTGAACGGCATCTAAAATCGTCGCGTTGGTGATGACCAGATCCAGGCACTCGGCATCCAGGGCCAAGCACGACTGCGCCATGCCATCGCGGATGACCTTGCCTCCGCCAAACTTGACCTCGTTGCCGTAGCCCCCTTTCTCCGCGATGAGATCCCGCTCCACTTCAATGAAGAGCTCCGTATCGGCGAGGCGCACCTGATCGCCCACCGTTGGGCCGAACATGCTGGCGTGTTGTTTGCGTGTGATCTTCATGCGGGCAGGGGTCCGTTGACTAAATTGTTCAGGCCATACACCTCGCGCTTACCGGCGAAGGCGACCACTTCGACCTCACGGGTATCTCCCGGCTCAAAGCGCACCGCAGTGCCGGCGGGGATATTCAGACGAAAACCGAGCGAGGCCGCCCGGTCAAAATCCAGCGAAGTATTCACCTCATAAAAGTGGAAATGGCTGCCGACTTGCACAGGCCGATCGCCCGTATTCGCAACAACAAGCCTTTTGGTGGCCAGCCCGACATTGGCATCGAGATCCTCAGCGTCGGGTGGGTGGATGATTTGGCCGGGTATGATCATGAAGGATTCCTTTCAAAAGCAGAAAGCATGCTAGCCAATCTAAAAAAACGCACATCCGAATTATGATTTTATACCCTGATTAGTATGAACGCACCAGGATACCTGTATGGCATTGGCACGTGGAGTGCTTTTGGTATTGAGGCCTTTTTGAAACCCGAACCCACGACTCCATGAAACGAAAAGTCCTTGCTCTACTCCTCCCCTGCCTAGCCCCTTTCCTCAGCTTGGCTGCCGAACCGCTTAAAATTGGTTATTCCGACTGGCCCGGTTGGGTCGCTTGGGAAATCGGCATCAAGAAGGGCTGGTTTAAAGAAGAAGGCGTCGAGACTGAATTTGTCTGGATGGATTACGTGAAGTCCATGGAAGCCTATGCGGCAGGCAAGCTGGATGCCGTCTGCGTCACCAACGGAGATGCCCTCGTCACGGGTGCCACGGGTAAAGCCTCCGTCGCCATCCTGCTCAATGACTACTCCAATGGCAATGACATGATCGTTGTCAAACCCGGCATCGCCTCCTTCAAAGATCTGAAGGGCAAAACCGTCGCTCTTGAAGAAGGCTTTGTCGAACACCTCCTGCTTCTCAAAGGGCTGGAGCTCAACAGCATGGCAGAAGGAGACATCACCATTAAAAACACCCCCACCAACAACACGCCTCAGGTGTTCGCCTCGGGTGAAGTGGACGCCATCGCTGCTTGGCAGCCCAATTCAGGCCAAGCCCTGAAACTGGTCCCCGGCTCGAAACCCGTCTTCACCTCCAAAGACGCCCCCGGCCTGATCTATGACGGCCTTTTCTGTGATCCCGCCAGTGTCAAAGCCCGCCGTGATGAATGGCTGAAAGTGGTCAAGGTGTGGTATCGCATTGTCTCCTACCTCAGCGAAGAGAAAAACCTGGACGATGCCCTGGCCATCCTGGCTGAGCGTGTCGGGGTAAAGCCTGCGGAGTATGAACCTCTGCTGGACGGCACCAAAATCCTCTCCCCCGAAGAAGCCCTCAAAGCCTGGGAGAAAGCCGATGGCCTCGGCTCCATTTACGGCAGCACCAAGGTGGTGGATGACTTCAATGTGAAGTTCAAGGTCTATGAAAAGCCTGCGGACATTGAAGCCTATCTCGATCCCTCCTTCACTAAAGAAGTGCTGGGGAAATAACGGCTCGTCTCACGATCCTTCACTCTGACTTGACCTCCTTCTCATGGCATCCGCAGGCAAACACTGGTTTGGAGTTCGTAAAGAACTCGATCAGGCCCGTGCCTCCCTGCTGATGATCATGTCCTTTAGTCTGCCACTCATCGTCTGGTGCGTGGCAGCCTACGGTCCGTGGTGGAAAGTGGCCCACCTCGTGACCATCTCCGCCGAAAGCCCTCGCGTGCAGAATATCTACACGGCTGGGGATCGCGTGGACCCGGTGACCTGGAAGCAATTCACCTCCGCCATCGAGCAGGATAACGAAGACATCCGTGCCGCAAGGAAAGCAGGAACTCCGTTAACCAGCTCAAGTCGTCAAAACAAAAAAATCCTGCGTCAGCTCTATCCCACCGCGGTGATTAACGGTTGGTTAAACCGAGGCCTTGAAACCGATGATGAGGCCATTCGTAAAGTTTGGACCCAGTTGGCCAAGGGCCAACTCGAGGCCCCCAAACAACCTTTGACCGATGAGAACCTGAAGATCATCCAAGCCAACGCGGCTTTGCTCGATCAAGTCGCGCCGGAATGGCCGACGGAGTCACTCTTGAAGCTGATCCCAGATTCCTCCGAGGAAGTATCCCGCCCGGTCTATCTGGTGCCTCCAGACGTGGTCGCCAAATCCTTCTGGAAAGGCATCAGTGCCGACGCCCCCTCCGCTGACAGCGATGAACCCGGTTCTGAACGCAAGACGCTGCTGCAACGTTACGGTGAGTCCTGGCGCACGATCGTCTTGGGTTATCTACTGGCCATTTTAGTCGCCACGCCCTTGGGCATCATCGCAGGCACCTTCGATTTCTTTTCCAAGCTCATCGAGCCCTTCACCAACTTCTTTTGCTACATGCCCGCACCCGCTTTTGGCGTGGTGCTCATGGCCATCTTCGGTCTCGATCTCGGGCCGAAGATCATGCTCGTTTTTCTCGGCACCCTTCCCTGCGCCATCCTCACCATCGCGAAAACCACCCGCCGCCTGGATGGCTCTTTACTTGAGGCAGCGCAGACACTCGGGGCCAATCAGCGCCAACTCCTGGCGCACGTGGTTGTCCCAGGGATTCTGCCGAACCTTTACAATGATCTTCGTCTTCTTTTCGGCACGGCATGGACTTGGCTGGTCATTGCCGAGTTGCTGGGTTTCAAAAGTGGTTTGGCCGAGGTGATCGACACGCATGGACGGCGCTTCCAGTTCGACATCGTCTATCCGGCCATTCTTCTGATCGGCTTATCCGGCTTTTTCATGGACCAGCTTCTGGATCTCATCGGTCGATTCCTCTTCCCCTGGATGGAGCAATCTCGCCAAAGCATCATCACTCGATTGGTGTCAAAAATCGCAGGACTCACACGACGCAAGTTTCCTGCCCAGATCCCTTCGGAGTCCACTTCCACCACGACCGCTTCATGATCAGCAGCCTGAACTATCTGGAGCAAGCCCCGGCGGTGAAAGCACGCTTTGACCGACTCAAAGCGCGTCCCAAACTATTACAGATTTCCGGGCTGCATAAACGCTTTCCTTCCAAGGGAGGTGAGGTGGTGGCCTTGAAAGACATTCATCTCGATGTTCATCGTCGTGAGTTCATGTGTGTGCTCGGCCAATCAGGCTGCGGCAAATCCACCCTGATCCGCATTCTCGCCGGTCTAGAAACTCCGACGGAAGGTCAAGTGCTCGTCGATGGCGTGCCCGTCAACGGCCCCGGGCGTGATCGAGGCATGGTATTCCAGAGTTACACCCTGTTCCCATGGCTGACGGTGAAACAGAATGTCATGTTTGGCCCCCGCATGGCCGGCAAGGCCTCCACCACCAATGAATCTCATGCCCGTGAATGGTTAGCCTTGGTGGGGTTGGATAAATTTGAAGATGCCTATCCCCATCAGCTCAGCGGCGGCATGAAACAACGTGCCGCCATTGCACGAGCGCTTGCCAATGAGCCGCGCATCCTCCTCATGGATGAACCCTTTGGTGCTCTGGACCCCCAGACACGCCAGCAGATGCAGGCCTACTTGCTTCAGATCTGGAGGAACGTGGACATCACCATCTTCTTCATCACGCATGATCTGGATGAGGCCATCTTCCTGTCCGATCGCATTCTCGTGCTCGACCCAAGGCCTGGGCGTGTGCGGGAGATCGTCGAAGTGCCCGTGCCCAGACCCAGAAATCACGATCAACTTCGTTCACCCGAATTCATCGCGACCAAGCAGCATCTGGAAACCATCATTCATCCGGAAGATAGCCATGCGAAGCCCAAATTCGACAAGCTACCCATGACTCGGCTCACCGAGGTGGGTGATGACGTGGAATAAGCCCCCCTTTCTCGCTCTTACCCACAGACTTCAATCGTCATACTTCTCGATAAAAACTTCATACGCTTGGCGCAAGCAGTGCTAAAAAATCAGGGCAATGTCCAGTGACTCAGCCAAACCCGAAAACGCTCAGCGAATCACCATTTCGCTACCCGATGCGCTGTTTCATCAATTTGAAGAACTGATGGAGGAACGGGGGTTTCAGAACCGCTCCCAAGCCATCTCCGAAGTCCTCTCTCAACACATCGCAGATTACTACAGCCTCAAGGGCAATCGAATGATGGCAGGCACCATCACGCTGTTTTACGATCACAAACGTCCAGGGCTGAAGCAGCAAATCGCAGACATTCAGCATGAGAACATTCGCCATGTGATCAGTTCCCTTCACGTGCTCTTGGAAAACAGCAATACGATGGAGGTCATCCTCGTCCAGGGCCCCGCCAAGCGCTTGCGTCAAATTGCCAATCAGTTGTTAGCCTGCAAAGGAGTCCTGGCGGGTCGGCTCAACCTCAGTCGAACCTTACTCCCACCTATTCAAACCCAAATGGAAGAACCGCCCCCAGCGACTCCACCCGAAGGGCAATGACTTCTCTCAACCTCGAATGAGCCATCCTCTCTACACTCTCGAATTAACCGGTGCGGGTATGTGGTCACGCATCATTGGCCGCAACAAGACCCTCCGACTCACGGATCTCGAAGGCGGTGCCAATGTTGGCATGCTGCTCTACCACGCCACTGAGCGGCATGAACGCTACAACATGCCTGACACCCTCAAAGGGCAGCACATCTTTTACCTGCGTGCCCCTTACTGTCTGCATTCAGACATGGGCCGCCTGTTTGCCTCCATCACGCAGGACACTCCAGGCTGGCATGACACGGTCTGCGGCGGCAGTGATGCAGCCTTAGTGCATCAAAAATATGGGGACAAAACCTTTCAGGCCGCCCGCAATGACTTTTACCGAAATGCCCGCGAGTGCTTTTTGATCGAGCTCTCCAAATGGGGCATGGGAGAAAGAGACCTCGTGCCTAACATCAATTGGTTCAGCAAAGTCACTGCCGACGAGTCCGGTAAGTTGAACTTCGTCAGTCATCACTCCCAAGCGGGTGACTCGGTCGATCTTCGTTTTGAGATGGACACACTGGTGATTCTCAACACCTGCCAGCATCCGCTCGATCCCGATCCTGTTTACCATCCACGCCGGATCAAGCTCGAGGTCTTTCAGAGTGAACCTCCCGCGCAGGACGACCCCTGCTTGACCGTCCGTCCTGAAAACGCCCGGGCTTACCGCAACACCCAGGACTTCTACTTACTCGCCCAATGAGTGCTTTCATTCCCACCCCCTCAACACTCGATCCTGAACAGGCTTGCTACGACCATACCGTTCTGGCCGGAGATCATTGGGTCCATGAAATCAAAAAGGGCCAGACCTTTCGCATCGTGGATCTGGAAGGTAACCAAGCTGCCGATACCCTCTTTTACAGCGCCCATGATCCCGTCGAACGCTACAGCGCCAGCGATACCATCCGCCATCAAGCCGCTCTGTATCTGACCACGGGGACTCGGTTGATGTCCACACGGGGCAATCCTCTGCTTACCATTGTGGCCGATACCTGCGGTAATCACGATACGCTCGGGGGTGCCTGCTCCAGAGAGAGCAATGTCATGCGCTACGCCTTTGACAAAGAACCCATGCACGCCTGCCGAGACAGCTTCATCCGGGGAGTGCAGTGCTGGGGCCATGATCTGGGAAAACGTGACATCACCTGCAACATCAACTTCTTCATGAATGTGCCGGTGAGTCCAGACGGCCAACTCCGATTTGCCGACGGTGTCTCAGGCCCCGGCTTCTACGTCGAAATGCGCGCTGAGATGGACGTGATCGCCCTCATCTCCAACTGCCCGCAACTGAATAACCCCTGCAACGCCTATAACCCCACGCCTGTGAGAGTTCTTATCTGGGACTGAATTATGTTCTCCAAAGTTCTGATCGCCAATCGCGGCGAAATTGCCTGCCGCATCATTCGCACCCTCAAGAAACTCGGCATGGGTTCTGTGGCCGTGTATTCAGAAGCCGATCGTGATGCTCCTCACGTTGCCATGGCTGACGAGTCTTATTTGTTAGGCCCTGCACCTGTTTCCGAAAGCTACATCAATCAGGCGAAGCTCATTGAAGTCGCCACACTCTCGGGTGCCCAAGCCGTGCACCCAGGGTATGGTCTCTTGAGCGAAAACCCGGGGTTTGCGGAGGCCTGTGAAGCTGCGGGGCTCGCCTTCATGGGACCGACACCCGATCAGATGCGGGCCTTCGGTTTGAAGCATACCGCCAGGGAACGCGCCCTTGCTTGTCAGGTGCCCCTCGTTCCTGGCTCCGACCTCCTCCAGGACGCAGATGAAGCCATTCAGGAAGCGTCTCGCATTGGTTTTCCTGTCATGTTGAAAAGCACCGCAGGCGGAGGCGGCATCGGCATGCGTCGTTGTGATGATGCGGATTCCCTCCGAGCGGCCTTTGAATCCGTCGTTCGTCAGGGCAAATCCAGCTTCGGCGACGGAGGTGTCTTTGTGGAGAAGCTGGTGGTGAATGCTCGCCATGTGGAGGTCCAGATCTTTGGGGATGGCCAAGGCAAAGTCGTCGCACTCGGTGAACGCGATTGTTCCACCCAACGGCGAAATCAAAAGATCATTGAAGAAACCCCGGCTCCGAATCTCACTGAATCCACCCGCCAAGCTTTGTGGGACTGTGCCGTGCGCCTGGGGGAGTCCGTTCATTATCGCTCCGCTGGGACGGTTGAGTTCGTTTACGATGCCGACAGTGGAGAGTTCTATTTCTTGGAGGTGAACACCCGCCTGCAAGTCGAACACACAGTCACAGAAACCGTCACCGGACTGGATCTGGTGGAATGGATGGTCCGCACCGCTGCGGGTGAGAACCTTGACTTGGCCGACTATCGCTTCACCCCCTCGGGCAGTTCGATCCAAGTTCGTGTTTATGCCGAAGATCCGAACAAGGACTTTCAGCCAAGCTGTGGACGCCTAACCGAAGTTGAACTTCCCCCCATGGCCCGCTGCGATGGCTGGGTCACCACAGGCACCGAAGTCACACCTTATTACGATCCCCTGCTGACGAAGATCATCGTTCACGGCAAGGATCGAGCCGAAGCGATCACCAAGCTCCAAGAAGCCCTGGAAGCGACACGCATCAGCGGCATCGAGACCAACCTCACCTACCTTCGGCAAGTCATCCGTGATCCGCTGTTTATGGAAGGCCGCATCACCACACGCGCCCTCGCCACCCAGTTTCAATATCACCCCCCGACCCTGGACGTCCTTGCGCCAGGCGTGCAAACCACCGTTCAAGATTATCCAGGTCGCTTGGGCTATTGGGAAATCGGCGTCCCACCGTCGGGAGCCATGGACCCGCTAGCCCTGCGTGTTGCCAATCGCCTCGTCGGCAATCAGGAAGGAGCCGCAGGTTTGGAGATCACCATTTCAGGCCCGACATTACGATTCAATACGGATGCCACGATTGCCCTGACCGGCGCGCCCCTGAAGGCCGAGCTGGATGGCACCCCGATTTCGTTTTGGAAACCCGTCAAGATCCAGGCGGGTCAGACATTGAAACTCGGACGAGCCGATGGCCAAGGCTGCCGGGCTTACCTTGCCATTCGTGGAGGCCTGGACGTGCCCCTTTATCTCGGCAGCCGATCCACCTTTACGTTAGGCAACTTTGGCGGTCATGCAGGCCGCGCCTTGCGAGTGGGGGATGTCTTACATCTAGGGCAAGACATCGCCACACCAGCAGCGGAAAAGATCGCCCAGGTGCACCCACTCTCCGTGACCGCTGATGCCAACGGTCCCACGATCATCCGCGTCATCTATGGCCCCCATGGTGCGCCCGACTTCTTCACCCCCGAAGACATCCGGATGTTTTTCGGCACCGACTGGGAAGTTCATTATAACTCCGCTCGCACCGGGGTGCGGTTGATCGGACCGAAACCCCAATGGGCACGTGCCGATGGAGGCGAAGCCGGCCTGCATCCCTCCAACATCCACGACAACGCCTACGCCATCGGGGCCATCGATTTCACGGGCGATATGCCGATCATCCTCGGTCCTGATGGCCCTAGCTTGGGCGGATTCGTCTGCCCAGCGGTGGTCGCCCATGCGGAACTGTGGAAACTGGGCCAACTGAAACCCGGGGAGAAAATCCGCTTTCAAGCCATCACTCTCGAAGAAGCGGAAGCCCTCGAAGCCAGCTTGGATGCAGCCCTCAACGGGGCCGATTTCATCCCGCCTGCCCTGCCCGAGCACAGCGTCCCCGCCAGCGCCATCCGTCACATCATCCCGGCTGAGGGATCCCGACCTGAAGTCGTCTTCCGGCCAGCAGGGGATCGGCACTTCCTGATCGAGTTTGGCCCGCTCGTGCTCGATATCGCCCTGCGCTTCTGGGTGCACGCCGTCTATCTCAAGCTGAAAGCCCTGGAACACCCCGGCATTGTGGATCTGACCCCCGGCATTCGTTCGCTACAGATCCATGTGGACGGTCAGCATCTCCGGCTCGCCGATGCCGAGCAACTGATCATCGCGCAAATTGAGTCGTTAGACGATGTCGAGCATCTCGAAGTGCCGTCTCGCATTGTCCATCTACCTTTGTCCTGGGATGATCCACAGACCCAGCTCGCGATTGATAAATACATGCAGTCCGTTAGGCCTGATGCCCCCTGGTGCCCGAGCAACATCGAGTTCATCCGACGCATCAATGGTCTGTCCAGTCAGGACGAGGTGCAACGCATTGTCCTCGATGCCAGTTACCTTGTTTTAGGGCTCGGAGATGTCTATCTCGGTGCACCGGTGGCCACGCCGCTCGATCCGCGACATCGTCTGGTGACGACCAAATACAATCCTGCCCGCACGTGGACCCCGGAAAACGCCGTCGGCATTGGCGGGGCCTACATGTGCATCTACGGTATGGAAGGTCCCGGCGGCTACCAGTTCGTGGGCCGGACCATTCAGATGTGGAATCGCGACCGTGTCACGGATGTCTTCGAAGAAGGCAAACCCTGGCTGCTCAGATTCTTCGATCAGGTGCGGTTCTATCTCGTCAGTGCGGATGAACTGATCGAGCTGCGGCGCGAGTTCCCTGCAGGGCGGTTCACCCCCCAGATTGAATCCAGCACCTTCTGCCTCAGCGACTATTTGAGCTTTCTGGAAGGAGAGTCTAAAAGTATCAGTTCATTCCGCAAAATGCAACGCGAGGCCTTTGAGGCGGAGCGCGAAAGATGGCGTCTGGCAGGTCTGGATGTCACCGAATCGGCCCCCACGACGACGAGCGGGAGTGCCGAAGTCAGCATCCCAGAAGGCCATGAAGCTGTGGTGAGTCCGGTCAGCGGAAGCTTATGGAAGCTACAAGTAAAGGCAGGCGATCAAGTGGAAGAAGGTCAATGTGTCCTCATCGTGGAAGCCATGAAAATGGAGATTCCTGTCTCCAGCACTTGTGCTGGCACGGTGGCTGCACTGCACGTGCGTGAGGGCCAGTCCGTGACCCCTGGCCAAACCCTCCTGACCGTCCACGCATGATCCCGGATCTCTCGATCACCACTTTGTTGCAGGCCTATCGCCAAGGCACGACCACCCCTGAAGAAGTCATCTTAGAAGCATGGCAGCGTGCTGCTGCGGATGATCCCACCATTTGGATCAGCCGTCCCAGTTTGGAACAGTTGCAACAGTCCCTGCAGGCTTTAGAAGGCGAGTCTCCTGATACCAAACCGCTCTACGGCATCCCTTTTGCCATCAAAGATAACATCGATTGTGCAGGTTATGCCACGACGGCCGCCTGCCCAGCATGGAGTTACGAAGCGGAGCAGGACGCCTTTGTGGTGGGGCAACTGATCGCGGCTGGGGCCATTCCCATGGGGAAAACCAATCTCGACCAATTTGCCACCGGTCTCGTCGGGGTTCGCTCCCCCTATGGTGCCCCAGACAATGCCTTCAATCCCGACTACATCTCGGGGGGCAGTAGCAGTGGTTCCGGAGTCGCCGTCGCGAAAGGCCTGTGCAGCTTCTCGCTGGGCACCGATACAGCGGGCTCGGGACGTGTGCCCGCTTCGTTTAACAACCTGGTCGGGTTCAAGCCCACGCGCGGCGTGCTCAGTTGCAGTGGGGTGGTGCCAGCCTGTCGCACCTTGGATTGCGTCTCGATCTTTGCGTTAACCGCCGCCGATGCCTCGTATGTCTTCAATCTCGCCGCCGTCTATGACGAAACGGATCCCTACGCCCGCCGCCGTTGCCGACTTCATGAGATGAAGTGGCCGCCGCGCATCGGTGTGCCGCGCATGGACCAGCTGGATTTCTTTGGCAATGACGATGCCAGAAAGCTCTTTGAAGACGCCGCTCAAATGGTGGTGACGATGGGGTGGCAAATCGTCGAGGTCGATATTCAGCCGTTTCTCGATACCGCCCGCTTACTCTATGAAGGCCCCTGGGTGGCAGAACGGACGGCTGTGGTTCAGGAACTGCTTGCTGAGAACCCTGAAGCTATGCTGCCCGTGACACGGACCATCATCGAGGGCGGACTCAAAGGCAGCGCTGTCGATGCCTTCAAGGCCCAATACAAGCTCGCGACGCTCAAGCGATCCAGCCAGCTTGTCTGGGGTGAGGTGGATGCCTTGCTCATGCCGACCACCGGCACGATTTACACGAAGGCAGAAGTCGAGGCCGATCCGATCCAGCTCAATAGCAATCTGGGTCGTTATACCAACTTCATGAACCTGCTGGACCTCTGCGGTTGTGCCGTCCCGGCGGGCTTTCTCGGCAGTGGCCTTCCCTGGGGTGTCACCTTCTACGCTCCCGCTTGTGATGATGCCTTGGTTCTCGACTGCGCCGCACACTTTCATGCGTCCTTGAATCTGCCCATCGGTAAAACCTCCGTCTTGAGTGATGCAGCACCTCTGCCCACCCCTCAAACCGTGGCCAAACCTAAAAGCCCCCTGATGCAAATCGCCGTCTGTGGCGCACACATGGAGGACCTAGCCCTTCATTGGCAACTTCGTGAGCGCGAAGCCAAGTTCGTCCGCCATGCTCTCAGTGCGCCGTGCTACCGCTTCTTCCTCCTGCGTGCGAAAGGGCGTATTCCAGACCGGCCCGGCATGATTCGAGTCAGTGACGGAGGATCCTCCATCGCCATGGAAATCTGGGAAATGCCCGAGCACACCGTCGGCTCATTCCTGCAAGGAATCGGAGCTCCCTTGGGTCTTGGCAAGGTGCTCCTCGATGATGGCAGTCAAGTCACAGGCTTTATTTGCGAAGGCATCGTTGAAGAGACCGCGGAGGACATCACCCACTTTGGCGGCTGGCGCTCCTGGTTGGCCACACGTCAACTCGCGACGGTCTGAATCCAGACAGTAAAAAGCGATCTGGACGTCTCAGACATCCAGATCGCAAAACACATTCTAGCCTTAGCGTTAGATTCAGCTCGGTCGCGTTGACATCAAACGATGGGGTGATGCACCGTCACCAGCTTGGTGCCATCAGGAAACGTCGCTTCGATCTGAACTTCATGGATCATCTCAGCGACCCCTTCCATCACGTCGGAACGCTTGAGGATCGTTTTGCCGAAGCTCATGAGTTCGGCGACCGTCTTGCCATCCCGAGCCCCTTCCATGATCTCTGCGGAGATCAGAGCAACGGATTCAGGATGATTGAGTTTGAGGCCTCGATTGAGCCGACGACGAGCCACATCAGCAGCCACAACAATCAACAGCTTTTCTTGTTCGCGCGGGGAAAGGTGCATGGGGAGAAAACGAAACGAAAACAGGCCAACAATCCATGAGTCAACGGCTCAACCTCAGTGCGCCCCAATAAGCCGCCGAGAGCTCAGCGCCACCACCATTTTTCGCAGAGCCCAGGCAAGACCATAACCACCGGCGACAAAGACCATCAGGGTGCTCAAAATCCCCACCGTGTAGAAGCCTGAAGCAGAGTCCAAAGGCCAAGCCAACCCGTGTTGATTACCCTGCCACACCGCAGCCAGCATCACCAGCCCCGCTTTGCCCCATCCCGACAACGAGTCCTTCAGGCACCACACCAGAGCAGGTGCCAAAAAGGCAGCGAACACACTCCACGATGCCCCGGGAATCATCACTTGATTCACGCCTAACGCAGTTCCAACGCCTGCCCCGAGAGCTAAAGCAACCATCAAGTTTTTCGCGTTACGTCTTCTCATCACGGTGACCGCCATGGCACCTATGGCCACCGCGAACAACCAATGATCCGCCCCCGAGACGAAATGGCGAATCCCCGCCATGAAGGCCGCTCCATCTTCAAACTCATCGATGTCCTCCATGCCCGGAGGCAAGTGGTGAGCATGCAAAGGCAGAGCCGTCAGCACTGTTGCAGTTGCAGCACTGAACCATCCGATAGCACGGTTCTTCATTTTCGAAATCATAGACAAAGAAGTCTCAGGCATAGTTTCAAAACACAGATTGGATCACACCGTCAGGTGCTCTTTCACCACTTCGTCGGTGAGATCTTTGACTCCACCTTCAGCGACGACCGCACCCCGGTCCATGATGTAAAATACATCCGCCAATTCACGGCAAAAGTCGAGGTATTGTTCCACCAGAAGAATGCTCATTTTGTCTTCAGAGCGCAGAATCTTCAGAGCGTCACCGATCTGATCAATCACGTTCGGTTGAATGCCCTCCGTCGGCTCATCCAAAATCAACACCTTGGGTTCCGTCAACAAAGCACGAGCGATCGCAAGCTGCTGCTGCTGACCACCGCTGAGCATGCCCCCTTTGCGTGGGAGGAATTCCTTGATGATGGGAAAAAGCGTAAAGATCCGGTCCAGCTTGCCATTGGTCTTCAGCCCGCGGGCGGTGGCCCCTAGCAAGAGATTCTCCTCCACGGTTAAGAAGGGAAAAATATCACGACCTTGAGGCACATATGCAAGCCCGAGTCGTGCCCGCTCTTCAGGGGCCAGCTTGGTGATGTCCGTCCCAGCCAAGGAGATCTTGCCGCTATCCGTTTTGAAGAGTCCGACAATGGAGCGCAAGGTGCTGGTTTTACCCACGCCATTGCGGCCCATGAGACAGCACAGTTGACCATCGGGCACGGTCAGATCGACACCGCGTAGGATGCGGCTACCGCCGATGGATGCATGAATGGAAGAGAGAGTAAGCATGTCTTTGGTTAGGCGGCTTTCTTGCGTCCGAGATACACTTCGATCACTTTGGGGTCGTTCTGCACGGCATCGACACTGCCCTCGCAGAGCACACTGCCTTGATGGAGCACCGTCACTTTTCGGCCCGTGGCGATCTGCTTCACGAAGACCATATCATGCTCAATGACGATGATGCTGTGTTTCCCAGCCAGCTTCAGGAGAAGCTCACCTGTCAGTGCCGTTTCGTCGTCACTCATGCCAGCAGCAGGCTCATCGATCAGCAGCAGCTTGGAGTTTTGAGCCAGCAACATGCCGATCTCCAACCACTGCTTCTGTCCGTGAGACAGAGAACCCGCAAGGTCATTGCGACGCATGCCCAGATTGATGGTCTTGAGAATCTCATCGATGCGGTCAATGTCCGTGCTGGTCGTCCGGCTGAAGAGTGTCTGCCAAACCCCTCGCACCCCTTCCAGAGAAAGCAGGAGGTTTTCAAAAACCGTGTGCTCAGTGTACACGGTCGGCGTTTGAAATTTACGGCCGATGCCGAGGCGCACGATCTCGTGCTCGCTCAGCGGCACCAGTTCTGTCAATGCTCCAAAAGTGATGGTGCCGGTGTCCGGTTTGGTCCGGCCGGTGATAAGATCCAGAAAGGTCGTTTTGCCAGCACCATTCGGCCCGATCACCGTGCGAAGTTCACCTTCGACGAGATAGAAATTGAGATCCGTAATGGCTTTAAAACCAGCGAAGGACTTGTTGACGCCTTCTGCGTTAAGAATGAGCGGATGGTCCATGTGAATGAAATTATGCAGCTTCTTCCTCAGGCTTCACAGCGACGTCATCCGATTCCTTGAGGCGCTGTCGTTTTTTGAGCCAGTCTTGGATCATCCCAGGAATCCCGACGATCCCTTTCGGCAGGAAAAGCACGACGATGATGAACATGCCGCCGAGGATGATCAGCCAAAGGTCAGGGTAGGCACGAGTGGCCCAGCTTTTCAGCGCATTGACACCGACCGCGCCGACGATCGGCCCAATCAAGGTGCCGCGCCCACCGACCGCCGTCCAAACGACGGCTTCGAGAGACTTGTCTGTGGTCATTTCACTCGGGTTAATGATGCCGACCTGAGGCACATACAGTGCTCCGCCGATGGAACCGATCAAGGCACTCAAGACAAAGATAAACAGTTTGAAGTTAGGCGATGAGTAGCCGCTGAAGAGCACGCGGTTTTCACTGTCGCGCACAGCCTGCTGAATCAGACCGAATCGGCTCCGAGTCAGGCAGCGCAATCCCACATAAGTCAGAGAGAGAACCAGCGCCGTCACGATAAACAATCCTCGCTTGGTCTCGGGACTGCGGATGTCGAAACCCAAGATGAAGCGGAAATCCGTAAAGCCGTTATTTCCGCCCATGAGCATATCGTTGCGGAAGAACATGAGCGAGGCACCGTAAGTCAGGGCCTGCGTCAGGATGGAGAAATAAACCCCGCGAACCCTTGAACGAAACGCCAGCCAGCCAAAGACATAGGAGACAATCCCCGGCAGCAACAGCATCATCACCATAGCGAAGGGGAAGTTGCTGAACGGCTTCCAGAAAGTGGGCAACTGTTCCCAGCCCAGGAAGACCAAGAAATCCGGCATGTCTTTGTGATACTGCCCGAGATCCCCGATCATGCGCATGAGATACATGCCCATCATGTAGCCCCCCAAAGAAAAGAAGAGCGCCTGCCCGAGGCTTAACAACCCGGTATAACCCCAGAGCAAATCCACACTGATGGCCAGCATGGCGTAACAGAGATATTTCCCCCAGAGGTTGATGGTGAAGTCACTGATCCAGCCGAAATAGTTCATCAACGGCATCAGCACGATGAAGAAAAAAGCGATGACCGCAGTGAAGGTCCATTCTCTTTTGGCAATGGGGCGAACGAGCAAGGAGTGCGTCATGAAAGAAGGTGTCGTGAAAGTTGGATTTCAGGATTCCAGACTGCGTGTTTTGGTGGCGAAGAGGCCCGCTGGGCGCCATTGCAAAAAGAGGATGATGCCTCCCAAAACGAGAATCTTACCAAGGACCGGATTACCGAGAATCTGCTGGAGTGACTGATCCAGAACCCCAATGCCAAGCGCGCTCGCGACGGTGCCGATCAGACTTCCGACACCACCGACGACCACGGTCATGAAGGCGTCCACGATGTAGTTTTGCCCCAGGCTCGGGCCCACGTTACCAATCTGGGATAGGAAGGCCCCCGCCAACCCTGCCAAGCCACTGCCGAAGCCAAACGTGAGCATATTCACCCGCTCCGTGCGCACCCCTAAACAGGCCGCCATGTTGCGATTCTGCATCACCGCACGAATCAACAGACCCAGAGGCGTTTTCGTCAGCAAGGCCCATGTGCCAACAACAATCAGAATGGCAAAGCCGATAACAAACACGCGGTTCCATCCCAGAATCACATCATTGATCGTCCAGTTATCACTCAGCCAGGACGGGCTGCCCACCTGGACGTTGTTGGCACCAAAGATTAACCGGAACAACTGCTGCAGCACGAGGGAGACGCCCCAGGTGGCCAACAAGCTTTCCAATGGACGGCGGTAAAGAAAACGGATCACTCCGCGCTCAAGAGCCAACCCCACCAAAGCCGCCATGATGAAAGCCATCGGCAGTGCCACGACAAAGTAGAATTCATACAGAGTTCCCGTGGCCTTCATCCCTGGAATGGAGACGTTAAAACCGAAAGGAGAGATGGCCAACCCATCTGCAAAAATGCATTGCACCACATAAGTGGTGTAAGCCCCCACTGCGATCAATTCCCCGTGGGCCATATTGATTACGCCCATCAATCCAAAGGTGATCGCCAGACCGATGGCCACGACCAATAGGACGGACCCCAAAGAAAACCCACGGAAGATCGTGCCAAAAAAATTCACCGTCGAACGATGAGACTCCACCGCGTTGAGCGCTTTCAGAGCAGCCGATGACAGCTCGGTATTCCCCGACTGATCCGCCTCCCTGATAATGGCTTCCAAGGAATCTTTGGCACTGAGAGGATGGATATCGGTCAATGCCTCACAGCCCTTAATTTTCACAGCCACATCAGGACTCTTCAATTGGGTCAAGGCGATGGCTTCCTGCACCGCACGCTTCACCCCACTGTCCGTTTCCACTTTGAGCCGCTCCTCCAGAATCGGCAGTTTAGCCAGATCGCGTTCCATGCCGAGCTGACTGATGGCCATGAGCCTGTCTTTGGCATCAGGAGCCGTGAGTTTAGCCAAATCAGTGACCGCCTTCATCGCACGGCGAATGCTACTATCCGTCTCGGCCACCTCCGTGCTGCCGGGCGAAACACGCACCGCCGCACCCGCCGCATCTTTGAGGGGCTCCTTGGTGTCCAGGCGAATGGCCGCTTCTTTTTTAGCTGCATCTGGATCACCCGCCAGAGTCACGGCCACCTTCTTACCATCAGCACCGGTCACGAGATAAATCGAACCTTCTTTCCATGCGGCGAGCAAAGGCTCCACCTCAGGATCAGGTAACCCCGTCATGGACTGAATCATTTTAACCTGAGTATCACTATCCTCAGTTAATGGCACAGCTTCAGAGATGATCTGTCGAGCGGTCTTGGTCTCCTGGGCATGACTAACGCTCAAAGAGAAAATGAAGGCGGCAAAGATACCGTGAAGCCAAGCTTTATTCATAGCGAATTAGGTCGGAAAGTAGGTCTGGGTGTCGCACAATCAGTGCCAACTCCTGCCGCCTTCTCGCGATGAATTATAAATAAAAGAAAAGAGCGCTCTGTGGATACAGAACGCTCCAGTCTATGAACTATGAAGTGTTCTCTACACCTTACTCCTTAGGCTTGAAGGTGCCTTTGAGGAAGGGTTCGCCATAGACGTTGTCGTAGGACTTCAGGATCTTGAACTGTCCATCCGCTTTCGTTTCGCCGATATACACGTTCTTCGTCACGTGGTGGTTCTTCTGGCTCGTCACTGTTCCGCCAGGACCATCAAAGCTGATCCCCTTCTCCAGTTCCGCGATCACTTTGTCCACTTCGAAGCTGCCTGCTTTCTCCACGGCGGCTTTCCACAGATACACACCATCATAGCTCAGCACCATCGGTGAGCAGGTCACGCGACCTTCTTTCACGATCCCTGGCACATCACTCTTGGCCAACCAGGCTTGGAAGTCCGAGATGAACTTCTCATTGGCTGGGGACTTGATCGACTGGAAGTAGGTCCAGCAACCCAACTGACCCACCAACTGCTTGGCAGGCAGACCACGGAACTCATCTTCCGAGATCGAGAAGCTCACCACTGGGCAAGTTTCAGCGGTCAGACCTGCTGCGGCATACTCCTTGAAGAACGGCACGTTGGTGTCGCCATTCAGCGTGCTGATCACGCAGGTGTCACCACCGGCAGCATACTGCTTGATCTCGGACACGATCTGTTGGTAGTCCGTGTGACCGAATGGGGTGTATTTACCGGCGGAGATGATCTTTCCGGACTCATCTTTCTTGAAGCCACCACCGATGTTTTCAAGCGGCACACCTTTGCTCAAAAGGTATTCCAGCAACACCAGGTTCGTGGTCTGAGGATAGACGTAGTCGCTGCCCAGCAGGTAGAACTTTTTGAAGCCCTTCTCCAGCATGTAGTCCACGGCTGGGGTGGCCTGCTGGTTCACCGCTTCAGCGGTATACATGATGTTAGGCGACATTTCTTCACCCTCATACTGCACCGGGTAGAACAGCAGACCTTTGTTGCTTTCAAACACTGGCAACACCGACTTGCGGCTCACCGAGGTCCAGCAGCCGAACGTCACGGCCACTTTGTCCTGCTCCAAGAGCTGCTTGGCTTTTTCAGCGAACAGCGGCCAGTTGGACGCACCATCCACAACGACGGGCTCGATCTTCTTGCCCAGCACTCCGCCCTTGGCGTTGATCTCATCAAAGGTAAAAAGCAAAATGTCGCGCAGCGACGTCTCCGAGATGGCCATCGTGCCGCTCAGCGAGTGCAGCACGCCCACCTTCACGGTTTCCTCCGCTCGCAGCGTGGA